>JBCCSW010000059.1:0-14636 GCA_039199465.1 Pseudomonadota bacterium | reverse complement strand
CCATGCGCATCATCGGCATCCTGGCAGGCTATGCCCTGCTCGGGCTCTCTTTCCTGATCGTGTTCGAGATCCTCGGCCGCAAGTTCCTGAACTTCTCGGTGCAGGGCGTGGACGAGATCGGCGGCTATGTCGTCGCCGTCACGGGGACCATCGGCATGGCGCTGGCGGCCTGGGACCGGGCGCATACCCGCATCGACGTGCTGCTGATCCGGCTGCCGGGGCGGGTGCAGGCGATGCTGAACCTGCTGGCCTTTCTGTGCCTCGCCGCGGCGGCGGCCTTCATGGCCTATATGGGCTGGACGACGCTTGCCGAGAGCATCGCCTTCAAGGCCGTCTCCTCGACGCCCCTTCAGGTCCCGCTCTGGATCCCGCAGTCGCTCTGGCTTGCCGGGCTGGTCCTGTTCGGGCTGGTCGCGCTGGTCATGGTGGCGCGCGGCGTCCTCGCGCTGCGCGCGGGCACGGCAAACCCCGAACGGGTCCTCGCGCCACCGACCGTCGCCGAGGAGATCGAGGAGGCGCGGCAGTGATCGACCCGGCCGGGGCCGTCATCGGCTTCCTGATCATGCTGGGCCTGATGTTCGTCGGCCTGCATGTCGGCGTGGCGATGCTGGCGATCGGCGTCCTCGGTGCGCTGGTCTATTTCGGCCCGCCGGTGCTGTTCAGCTTCGGCACCAACCTGTGGTCGGTGATGAACGACTTCCTGCTGACCACGATCCCGCTGTTCGTCCTGCTCGGCGAACTGCTGCTCCGCTCGGGCATTACCAAGAACATGTATGACAGCCTGGCCGACTGGCTGAGCCGGCTGCCGGGGGGGCTGTTGCACACCAATATCGGGGCCTGTTCGCTGTTCGCCGCCGTCTCCGGCTCCTCGGTCGCCACGGCGGCCACCATCGGCACCGTGGCCTTGGACGAGTTCAAGCGCCGCGCCTATGCCGAGCCGCTGGTGCTGGGTACCATTGCGGCCGGCGCCACGCTCGGCATCCTGATCCCACCATCCGTGAACCTGATCATCTATGGCGCCCTGACCAATACCTCGATCGGCCAGCTCTTCGCGGCGGGCATCCTGCCTGGGCTGATGCTGACGCTGCTCTTCATGGCGGTGATCGCCTTTGCCGCCCTCATCCGCCCTTCGGTCGCCGAGCGTGTGACTGAGTTCGCGCCGCGGGGCGAGCGGGTGCGGCGGCTGCGCTATCTCGTGCCGCCGCTCGGGATCTTCGTGGTGGTGATGGGCGCGATCTATGGCGGCTGGGCCACGCCGACCGAGGCGGCGGCGCTGAGCGTCGTGATCGCCTTCGCGCTGGCGGCCTCCAATGGCACGCTGAGCTTCGCGATGCTGCACGACGCCTTCGTCGCGACCACCCGCACTTCGGCCATGCTGATCTTCATCATCGCGGCGGCGTTCTTCCTGAACTTCATCGTCGGCATCCTGGGCGTGCCGCAGGCGATGACGCGCTATGTCACCGATCTCGGCCTCGGCCCGGTCGAGATCATCTGGCTCTTGGTGCTGTTCTACCTGGTGCTGGGCTGCTTTCTCGAGACGCTGTCGATGATGGTGGGCACCATCCCGGTGGTCATGCCCGTAATCCTGCACATGGGCATCGATCCGGTCTGGTTCGGCATCTTCCTGGTGATCATGATGGAGCTCGCGCTGATCACGCCGCCGGTCGGCATGAACCTCTATGTCGTGCAGGGCGTGCGCGGGCGTGGGCAGCTCTCGGATGTCTATCGCGGGATCGCGCCCTTCGTCCTGGCGATGCTGGCGATGGTCGCGATCATCATCGTCTGGCCGGGCATCGTGATGGTGGTGCCTGAGGCGCTGTACTGAGACATCATGCCGACACCGCTCGACACCGCGCACCGGCTGTTCGACGACCTGGCCACCAACACCGCCGATCCGCCCGGCGTGACCCGTGCGAGCTTCGGTGCGGGCGAGGCCTACGCCCACGCGATGATAGCGCGCGAGGCGCGGCGTATCGGGCTGGCATGGCGTACGGATGCCATCGGCAACGGCTATGCGACGCTGCCCGGCCGCGACAGGCGGGCGCCGGTGCTGATGATCGGCTCGCATCTCGACAGCGTGCCCCATGGCGGCAACTTCGACGGGGCGGCCGGCGTGATCGCAGGCCTTGCGCTGCTGGAGCACCTGGCCGCGGGGCCTGCGCCGCCGGTCGATGTGACGGTCATGGTGATCCGAGCCGAGGAGATGGTCTGGTTTCCGCAGCACTATCTCGGCAGTCGCGCCGCCTTCGGCCTGCTGCCGCGCGACCTGCCTGACAGCCTGTGCCGTTCGGATACCGGTCGCACGCTGGCCGATCACATGGCCGAGGCGGGCGTTGATCCAGCGCCGATCCGCGAGGGCAGGGCGCTGCTCGGCCCCGCGCGTATTCGCGCCTTCGTCGAGCTGCATATCGAGCAGGGCCCCGTGCTGGTCGAACGCGCCGTGCCGGTCGGCATCGTCACCGCGATCAGGGGCAATATCCGCTATCGCTTCGCCAAGATCCGCGGGGAGACGACCCATGCCGGCGGCGTGCCGCGGACAAGCAGGCGTGACGCGGTCCTGGCCGGGGCCGAGCTTGCCGCCGCGCTGGAGGCCGAGTGGCTGAGGCTGGAGGGCGCCGGGGCGGACTTCGTGCTCACACTCGGCCAGTTTGCGACCGACCCCCGCCTGCACGGCATCACCCGGGTGCCCGGCGCGGTCGATTTCACGCTGGACATGCGGAGCATCGATCCGGCCGTGCTGGTCCGGTTTGACGCCATGCTGCAGGAAACGGCAGGCGCTATTGCCAGGCGACGCGGCGTGACCATCGATCTCGGCCCCGGAACGCGGGCCGCTGAAGCCGCGATGGACCATGGCGTGCGGCGCGAGCTTATGGCGGCGGCCGACGCGGCCGGCATTGCCGCGCATGAGATGGCTTCGGGCGGTGGGCACGACTGCGCGGTCTTCGCCTCGCTCGGCGTGCCGGCTGCGATGATCTTCGTGCGCAACGAGAACGGCAGCCACAATCCGGACGAGGCGATGGACTTCGGGGATTTCGCCGCCGCCTGGACTGTCCTCAAGACCTGGGCCGAGGCGCATCTGGCCGCGATCTGATGCATGCCGAGTTCAACTCAGCCAGACTTCTGAAGACCCTCCAACGCCGCCGAGACGCCCTGCAGCCCGCCACCCGCGCGCTTGGCGAAGCTGCCTGTCGCAGGTTTCGGCGCGCCGAGATCGATCATCGCGCGGATCATCAGCGCCCCGGCCGCGCCGCCATCGATCAGGGGCAACGGGCTGTCCGCCTGGACCCGGCGCGCGGCGCCCGCGAGGACGGCGCCGAGCAGCACCACGACATCCGCGCCCTGATCGGCGAGATCGCGCGCCGCACCTACCAGCAGCGTATCCAGCTCGGTCTTGTCGCCGGGGCGGTAGGCGGACGGGGCCTCCAGCGCCAGCCAGCCGGCCAAATCGCGGTCCAGATCGCAATGTCCCAGCGTCTCGCGATAGAGCGGCGTCACCGCGGCACCGATCGAGACATAGCCGATCCGCCCACCGGTCATGCGCGCCATGGCGACCGAGGCCTCGGTCATGCCGAGCACGGGCACCGACAGCGCCGCGCGCAGCGCGTCGCGCCCGGTATCGAAGGAGACGGCCAGCATGATGCCGTCGACATCCCCATGGGCCGCGGCAGCGTCGACCACGTCATGGGTGGCGATGGCATGGTCGAGGCGCGTGATGATCACCTTCGGCCCGAACGGCGCTGAGGCCGCGATCACCTCGGCCGCCGGTCCGAGCGTTGCACGCATCGCCTCCGCCACAGTGTCGGTCACGAAGTCGGTGGTGTTCGCGTTCAGGCAGAGGATGCGCATCGGTCCGGTCTGCTAGCCGGGCCGGCCGGGCAGGGCGCGCGCCAGATGGCCGCCGCGCCGGCCGTCATCGTGCAGCGCACCGTCGTGCACGACGATCCGACCGCGCAGGATCGTCGTGATGGGCCAGCCGGTGACCTCGAACCCCTCCCACGGCGTGTAGTCCGAGCCGTGATGCAGGATCGCCTGGCGGATCGTCTCGCGCCGCTTGGGATCCCATAGGACGATGTCGGCGTCCGAGCCGACCGCGATCGTGCCCTTCTGCGGATAAAGGCCGTAGAGCTTGGCGTGGTTGGTCGCCGTCACCGCCACGAAGCGGCTGAGGTCGATCCGGCCCTTCACGACCCCTTCCGAGAACAGGATCGGCAGCCGCGTCTCAACACCCGGAATGCCGTTCGGGATGTGGCGGAAGCTGTCGCGCGCGCCGTGCGTGTCCTTTCCCTCGGCGCTCAGGAACAGGAACGGGCAGTGGTCCGAGGAGTAGAGCTCGAAATCGCCCCGCTCGAGCCCGGCCCAGCAGGCCTGCTGGTTCGCTACGTCGCGCGGCGGTGGCGAGCAGACGTATTTCGCACCCTCGAAATCGATGCGGTCCAGATCGTCGGCAGTCAGGGTCAGGTATTGCGGGCAGGTCTCGGCATGCACGCGGGCGCCGCGGGCGCGGGCGCGGCGGATCTCCTCCAGCGCCTCGCCATTCGAGACATGCACGATGGTCAGCGGCACGTCCGCGATCTCGGCCAGCGTGATGGCGCGATGCGTCGCTTCACGCTCGACCGGCACGGGACGGGTGGCGGCGTGGTAGTAGGGCCCGGTATTGCCCTCGCGCTCGGCGCCGTCGCGCAGGAAGTCGATGGCGTCCTCGTTCTCGGCATGGACCATCACCATCGCGCCGTGGCGCTTCGCGACCGCCATCACGTCCAGGATCTCGCGGTCCGTCAGGCGCATGCCCGGATAGGTCATGAACACCTTGAACGAGCTGTGCCCGGCCTCGAGCAGTGCGGGCAGGTCCTGACCCAGCGTCTGCGCGTCGGTGCGGTTCACGATCAGGTGGAAGCTGACATCGATATGGCAGTTGCCCTCGGCCTTGGCGTGATAGGCGTCCACCGCCTGGCGCAGGGTCTGGCCGTCTTCGGGCAGGCAGAACGGCAGCACCGTGGTGTTGCCGCCAAAGGCCGCGGCGCGCGTCGCGCTCTCGAAATCGTCGGCCATCACGACGTTGGGACCCGAGGGCTGGGAGACATGCACATGGCTGTCGATGCCGCCCGGCAAGGCATAGAGCCCGGTCGCGTCGATCGTCTCGGCCGCATCGCCCAGATCCAGGCCCAGCGTCGCGATCCGGCCGTCGCGGATGCCGATATCGGCGCGGGTCACGTCGGCCGCGGTCGCGACCTCGGCACCGCGAATGACCAGGTCATAGCTCATGGCGCCGCCGTCGCCTGCCATGCTGGCAGCCCGCAGGCGGCGCGCCAGCATTCCGCGATCTGCCGGCGCGACGCGAACCAGACGCTGCCCTTCCGGGTCATGTGCTCCAGCAGCGCCTCGAGCCCGCCGATCCGGGCCGGGCGACCGATTGTGCGCAGATGCAGGCCGATGGACATCATGCGCGCTTCCTTCCAGCCCTCCTCCCACAGTCGGTCGAAGGCGGCGATGCAATAGCGCGCGAAGTCCTCGCCCTGCACAAAGGCGCCACCCGGGCGAAAGCGCATGTCGTTGGTGTCGAAGGCATAGGGCAGCACGACATGGTCGGTCTCGCCATGTCGCTCGATCCGGGGCACGTCGTCGTCATAGGCGTCGGAGTCGTAGAGAAAGCCGCCATGCTCCAGCAGCAGCGCGCGCGTGGCGGCGCTGGAGGCCGAGCGCGTGTGCCAGCCGACCGGGGCGACGCCGCTAATGCGGGTCAGCTCGGCATGGGTCTTGGCGATGACGTCGCGCTCTTCCGCCGGATCGAGATAGGCATGGGACTGCCAGATCCAGCCATGGCAGCTGACCTCGTGCCCGCGCGCCACGATATCGCGCATCAGCCAGGGCGTGCGCTGCGCTGCCCGTCCGCAGGTCGAGAAGGTGGCGGTGACGCCTTGTGCCGCCAGCGCCTCGGCCACGCGGCGATAGCCGGCGCGCGGACCATAGGCGAAATGGCTCTCCATGCAGGGGTCGGGCCGGCCGCTGACCTCCTGCGCGGCCTCATGCAGGCTCTCGTTCAGGTCGTCGCCATCGGCGATCGAGCGTTCGGCACCCTCCTCGACATTGACGACGATCGATACGGCGAGGCGGGCCGCGTTCGGCCAGGGCGGCGGCGGCGCGCCGTCCCAATAGCCCCGCAGATCGCGACGGTCGAAATGCATGGCTCTCCCGATGCTGGGCTGCGGCGGACGAAGCCGGCATGAGACATCGGCGCGGGCGGAAAAATCAACGTGAGGTATCGATTACGGATTTTCGCGGGGCGGTCGGCACAGTGAGCATCGGTTGGCGGTGTGCCGGACGCTCCACCGCCGCGCCGGCGCTCGTTCGCTCCCCCGACGTCGATCGCTGCGCCTGCTTGCCGGGATCGTTGCCGCGCCTCGTGGCTCCGCGCTATCACATGTGCCCGGCGGCCGGTGCAGCGTATGGCATCGGCCGGCCGACACTTCTTGACTGACAATTGGTGATCCGCGGCCGGTGCCGCCGCGAGTGAGCGAGGCGGGCGGGTCGTGAGCGAGGAGGCCGAAGACACCCTCGATGCCGTGATCGCCGAGGTGCTGGAGCTGGAGCATCACAACGAGCTGGTGCGCGCCTTCGACCGTGCGAAGACGGCGCTCAATCAGTTTCCAGGCTCGCTCTGGCTGAAGCATCGCTCGGTACTCTGCCTGCTGAAGCTCGGCTCGATCCGCTCGGCCCAGACGCTGTTGCGCGAGCTGTCGCTGGTCGGCCGGCTGGAGGAGGAGCTTGCCATCCTGCCTGCGCAGATCGCCAAGCAGGAGGCGATCGAGGCGCCGGCCGAGCTCACGCAGGACCTCTCCCGCATCGCCGCCGAGATCTACGAGAGCGTTTTCCGCGGACCGACCGGGACCTTCGCCTCGGGTATCGAGGCGGCATCGATGCGGCTGATGGCCGGCGACACCGATCGCGCGCAGGACCTCGCACGCGCCGTGCTCGCCCTGTTGGAGCGCCAGGGGTCCGCCGTCGATGCCTATGCCGCCGCCGCCACGCGCTGCGAGGCACTGCTGCTGATCGGTGAGACCGTGGGCGCGCGCCGGGCGCTGCGCGAGGCGGCCGCGTTGACCGATGACGACCTGTCGGCGCGCGTCACGACGCGCAAGCAGATCAGGCTGGTGTGTCGCCATCTCGGCGTCGAGACCGCGTTCCTGGCCCTGCTGGAGACGCCGCGGGTGCTGCACTACGCAACCGCCCCCGACGCGCCGTTTGCGCGCGAGGATCTGGCCGCGGCGGAGGGCGAGGAGACGGCCCGGGCAATGGCCGCGGCGCTGGTCGATGAGCGCATTCGCTACGGCTATGGCACGCTGGCCTGCTATCGCGACATCGTCTGTGCCGAGGCGTTGATCGCCGCCGGGATCGAACTGCACCTCGTGCTGCCGCAGGGCGCCGAGGTCGCGGCCGTCGAGAGCCGGCGCGTCCTCGACCGGCCCTGGCGCGCGCGTCACCAGGCCTGCTGCGCGGGGGCCGCGAGCATCCGCTCGGCTGCTTCGGACGGTTCGATCCTCGACACGGCCCTGGTGGCCTTCGCGGGCGAGTTCGCCAACGGCTTGGCGCGGCTCCACGCCGGGCTGTTGGACAGCGATGTTCGAACCGTGTCCCTGACCGGTGGCGAGGTTGCGGCGGTGACCGCTGCAGCGGTGGGTTCCTATGGCGCGGTGGCGTCCGTGACGTCGCCTGGTGGGCCGGTCAAGGACTGTCCGCACGACAGCCCCGCTGCGCCCTGGATTGCCAGGCGGCGCGACGCCCCGGTCGATCAACGCCGCCCCCGCGCGATGCTGTTCGGCGATGCCGCAGGCTTCAGCCGCCTGCCCGACCGACAGGTGCTGACCTTCTTCACCACCGTCATGAACGCCATCGACGAGGAGCTTGCGGCCTATGCCGAGGCGTTGGTGCATCGCAACACCTGGGGCGATGGCTTCTCGCTGGTCTTCGCGACGATCGAGGCGGCCGCGACATGCGCGCTCGCGCTGCAGGAGCGGCTTGAGCTGCTGGATTTCGAGGCCCACGGCCTGCCGAGCGGCATCGGCTTCCGCATGGGCGGGCATTACGGTCTCGTCTACGCCGTCACCGACCCGATCACGAAGCGGCCGAACTACATCGGCGCCGAGATGTCGCGCACCGCAAGGATCGAACCCATCACGCCCGAGGGCGAGGTCTATGTGACCGATGTCTTCGCCGCCCACCTGGTGCGCGTGGCGCCGCAGGCCTTCCGCTGCGACTATGTCGGCCACATCCCGGCGGCGAAGGACTGGGGTGAGATGCCGATGTATCTGCTGCGCAGGGCGGCCGATCTCTCCCGCGTGCGATCCTACGAGACGGTGGGCTTCTAGCCTAGTCCACGGGCCGCTGGATCTGGACCGAGCGGTTGCCGGCGGTGGCGAGCGCGTCGCGGAGCGCGTCGATCTCGGTCTCGCTGACCGGCGTGCCGCGCAGATCGACCTCCTGCAGACCGGCCAGCGCATGCAGCGGCGCCAGGTCGCGCACCGCCGTGCCGCGCAGGTTCAGCCGGGTCAGCTTGCGGGCCGAGGCGAGCGGCGACAGGTCTTCGACACCCGTGCCGCCGAGATCGAGCCAGAGCAGCTCGGACGCGCCGGCGATGGGCGCGATGTCGCTGACGCGGGTGTCGCGGAGGAACAGCCAGCGGAGCTTGCCGAGACCGGCGAGCCCGTCGACGGTCGCAATGCGCGTGCCGGTCAGGTTCAGCCATTCGAGATCGGCAAAACCGCTCAGCACCACGGTATCCGCGACGCCGGTATAGCTGACATCCAGCCATTCCAGCGCGTCCAGCGTCTGCAACGGAGCCAGGTCGGCCAGCGCCGTGCTGGCGAGATCCAGCGACACGATGGGCGTCACCACCCGCAGCAGGCGCAGCCCCTCGGCCAGCTTGTCCTGCGTCGAGCTGCCGCCCGGTTGAAAGGCGACCGCGTTGCCGCTGCCGGCGATGGCCGTCGTCACCGTGATGCCGAGCTGGGCCAGCCGGTCGCGGTCGCGCAGCTGGGTCTGCAGCACGGTCTGCTGCCAATAGAGCGCGCCGCCGACGATGCAGAGTGCGGCGACCGAGGCGGCGGCGAGCAGGCGATAGCGTTCGACGGCACGGCGCGGCCGCGTGCCCCTGACCCAGGTCTCGTCGAAGACCTTGCGATAGATCCGGTTGTTGAGCTGCAGATTGCCGTCCCGGTCGCGCTTCACCAGCCCCGAGAGCTTCAGCTCCATATGGGGGACCGACGTGATGTCGCGCTCGATCCGGCCACGCAGGATCCGGGCATAGAGCGTCAGCGAGTCGCTGCCCGAGGACATCCGGCTGTCGACGAAGCGCAGGATCTGCTGGAAGTGCGGATCGCATTCGGCGCGGCCGCGCGACAGGAACTCCTCGGTCACCAGGCGGTCGACATCGTCGGTCGTGCGCACGCCCTGCGCCGCGAACTCCGAGCACAGCCGCATTGTCAGGTAGGGATGCCCGTCCGTCCAATGCAGCACGCGCGTCAGGATCGCGTCGCCGTGGTCGGCCTCGTCTCCGATGGCAGCCTCCAGCGCCGTGAGATCGTCGCGCTTGCGGCTGAAGCCCCTGAGCTCGATCGTGCGGCCGACATTGTAGGGCGTCGTGCGCCGCCCCTTGATCAGCTCGTTAGGCGTGGCAACCCCGACCAGGCAAAAGCTGATCTGCTTGTAGTCGTCCTGCAGCGAGCGCTCGTTATACATTGCGCGGAGCGCAGTGAAGAGGTCGTCGGTATAGTCGAGGCGGAGCGTGCTATCGATCTCGTCCAGGAAGATCGCCAGCGGCGCAGGCCCCTCAGAACCAACGACTTGGGCGAAGAAGCTCATCAAGCGCTGGCTCGGCGTCTCGTGGGGTCGCGCTGCCCACCAGTCGCCGATCTGCATGTTCAGTCGCAGGTCGCGCGCGATCTTGTCCAGCAGGCCGATATAGAAATCGTCGATCCGCTCCGGCATGCCGAGCGAGCTGAGATCGACATAGGCCGTCCGCGTGCCCTGCTCGCGCAGCCGCATGATCGTGCTGAGCACCAGGCTGGATTTGCCGGTCTGGCGCGAGGTCAGGATGTTGACGTATTCGCCCTCGCTCAGCAGGCGCAGCACCTCACCGTCCTCGGGTCGGGTGATGTAGATGTGGCGGCGGCGGTCCAGTGTGCCGCCGACCTGGATGCGGAGATCGGCGGCGGGCGCGGCCTTCTGCATCGCCCTAGCCCACGCTCTTGAAGAAGCGGGCGTACAACATGTTGGCCGGCGAGACCTGGCCGCCGTCACGCGTCACGAGACCGGCCGCGCGCAGCCTGACGAAGCTGTCGTCATCCTCGTGCCGGCGGCGGAGCGCGATCAGGCGCATCGCCTTCAGCAGGTCCGGATTACGCCCGATCCAGAACAGCTTGGCGCGCAAGTGGTCGCTGAACGGCCCGGTGCTCTCAGCCGCCCGGTCATCGAGCTCCTCGAAGCTCATCTTCGGATCGACCAGCATGCGGAAATAGGCGAGCCGGGTCAGATAGGGGTGGCCGCGCAGCAGCTCGAAGAGCTGGTCGACCTCGTCCGAGGACAGGAAGCCGTCGTGGCGGTCGTTCATCTCGCCGACCTCCGCGCGGCTGAAGCCGCTCAGCTCGATCGGCACGGCCACGTTGAAGGGTGAGCGGTCGGCGCTGTCGATCAGCAGGTAGGGCTCGGTCGAGATCACCAGCGCGATGTCGAGCGTGTCCCACAGCGACATCGGCTCGGCCCGCTTGTTGTGCCAATAGCGCAGCATGCTGAAGAAGTCGCTCTGATAGGGTCGGCCCAGCAGGCGGTCGACCTCGTCGAAGGCCAGCACCACCGGCCCGTCGACCTGCGGCAACAGCCGGTCATCGATGAAGTTGGTGAGCTGGATCGGCTCGTGCAGCCGCAGCTTTGGATCGGGCCGCACGCCCAACCGGCGCGAGACGGTGTGGGCGATCGAGGTCAGCAGCGCCGAGCAGTCGTCGACTTGCTGATCGGTCAGCACCTGCAGATCGAAGAACACGATACGCCGCCCGGCGTTCGCGCAGGCCTGCAGATACTGGATCAGCAGGCTGGACTTGCCGACCTGGCGCGGCCCGCGGATCACGATGGTCTCGCCCGAGCGTGCCGCCGTCGCCTCGATCCGCGCATCGGCCAGGCGGCGGATATAGAACTTGTCGCTGGCGCTGAGGCTGCCGCCCGGTGCCTGCAGCAGCCGCGGATCGGGCGCCGGCGCGGGGCGCGTCGAGACCGGCGAGGATAGATCGGCATCGGCCCCCGCATCCTCGGCCGCGGGTTCGACGGGCGATGAGGACACGGTCTTCAGGATACGCTGCAGCACCGTCTCGGAGTCCGCCTCGGACCACCACATCGAGTACTGGGCGGAGGCGAGGTAGTAATCGAGCTCGTAGTCCAGCGGGCCGTCGAACTGGATACGGATCGGCAGGATCTGTGGGCGGTTCTGGCGCGAGCGACGGCGATGGGCGCGGCGCACCTCGCTCTGCACCATCTCGCTCTGCACCGACTCCTCCGAGATCAGCACGACGAAATAGTCGCACTGCGCGATGCGGTGGTCGATCTCGGTCGCCCAGTTGGCGCCGAGGGCGATGTCGATGTCGACGAACACCGCGAAGCCCGCGGCCTCCAGCCCCGCCTTCAGAAAGCCCGCCAGATCGCAGTCCGGCGCGCTGCGGCGATAGGAAATGAAGATCTGCTGCCGAGAACCCGCAGGATCGCGCATCGGTGACGTCCTTTGGACAGGCGGCATGCGCGCTGCCCCGTTCTTCGTACGACCTTACGTTGGGTCTACCAAGCGTGGCTGACTTTGACCACGTCGACCCTCGCCTTCCATCCCCGCGGGCGCCCCGGTCAGATCCGCCAGCCCGACGGCAGCAGCCGCGAGAGCGCAGCACCCAGCACGCCACTCAGCACGATGGCCGCCACCAGGCCGAGATTGACGGCGCTGCCGAACACCAGCGGCAGCAGGATCGCGGTGGCGAGCGACAGGCCGATGCCCGCACCAGCGTAGAGCACCAGGCTGCCCAGCGTCTCGCGCTGCCCAAGCAGGCCGGACACAAGGCCGATCAGCGCGAAGAGCGGGATCGCCAGGAACGCGATGGGCGCGACCACCGTGTGATGCGGATCGTCGTTGACGCGGTAGAAGCGCGAGTACTCTGTTGCGGGCACCGCCGGTGCGCCGTCGACATACATGAAGGCGCTGCCGGCCTCGAAGCCGACCACGACATGGCGCCAGTCGTCGGACACGACGTCGCTGCCGGAGGTCAGCGCGAGGCGCTCGCCGTTCTGGCCGGTCCACGGGGTGCGGGTGCGCAGGACGAGGGCGCCGAACTCTTCGCCCAGCGTGAAGTTCCGCAACAGCGGCGAGGCGGAGGACGAGATGATCCGCGCCGGCCCGCCCTGCGGCGGCCCGGGCCTGGCGATCTTGACCTCGGCTGTGAAGGCCGCCGCCGACATCATCGCCTCGCAGACCGGCAGGAACGCCTCATCGATCTCCAGCACGGTCGGCGACGTCAAGTTGAGCGCGCCGCCCGAGACGTCCCAACCCGCGCCGTTGCCGGCCAGGGACGGCCCCGGTGTCGCGGCGGCCGGAAGCAGCAGTGGCGAGGTCGCGTCGGCGCCGTCGTCGAAGCTGAGGAACAGGCCAGCCCCATGTTCCTGCCGGAGCGCGATGCCGTCCTTGGACATGGGAGAGGCTGCGAGCGCCCGGATGGCCTCGGCCCCAAGGCCCGCGGGGTAGAGCGCGATCCCATGAATGCGACCGAGCCAGGGACGATCGCCCGACGCCTCGTTGCCGACCAGGAGGGGATAGCTGCAGTCCCATCCCTTCAGGACCGCGCTGTCATAGTTCTGCCAAAGCGTTGCAATCGCAAGAATATTGCCTGCGCCAATCAACGCGAAGGCGCCGTTCCTCAGCAGTTTCGACGCCGTCATGACCGACCCCCGGTACCTGACACCCTGACGCTCTGCCTCGATCCAACGTCGATTTCTTGCATTTTCGATGCTTTGTAGCACTCGTCGCAAGGTTGCGTCAGGGGGTAGGCGCACTCTCTGCGGTAGATCGGCCGGTCATGGCAAGAACCGACTTCTGCGAAGAAGACGGCATCGCGCGCGGGCATTTCAACGTAACGCGTTGTTTTTCAGAGGTGAGGGCCGGATCTCGGGCGCCGCAGTCGGCCAGCGGCGGCGGTAACCTCAGATGGTGGTTGGGTCGGGCATTCCGGCCGGCGACCCGATCCGACCCGAAAGCGCCGCCGCGGCCGCGCGGGCGATCACCCATTCCTCGTCGGTCGGCAGCACCATGACCCGCACGCGGCCGAGCGAGGTGGAGATCACCGTCTCGCCGGCGGCATTGGCGGCGCGGTCGAGCTCGATCCCGAACCAGCCCATCCCCTCGCAGACCCGCGCGCGTATCGTCGCCGAATGCTCGCCGATGCCGCCGGTGAACACCACCGCATCGAGCCCGCCGAGCACGGCCGCCAGCGCGCCCAGCTCGCGGCGGATACGGAAGACGAAGTAGTCGACCGCCTCGGCCGCCTCGCGCGTCGTCGCCGCCTCGAGTGTGCGCATGTCGTTGGAGAGCCCGGAGAGGCCGAGCAGGCCCGAGCGCTTGTAGAGAAGATCGACGATCGCCTCGACCGACATCGCCTCCTGCTGCAGCAGGTAGAGCAGCACGCCGGGATCGAGCTGGCCGCAGCGTGTGCCCATGGGCAGGCCGTCGAGCGCCGAGAAGCCCATGGTCGAGCCCACCGACCGGCCGCCCTGCATGGCGCACATCGACGCGCCGTTGCCGAGATGCGCGACCACGACCCGCCCGGCATGGAGCGTGGGCGCCAGGCGCGCCAGCCGGCCGGAGATGTAATCGTAGCTGAGGCCATGGAAGCCGTAACGCCGCACGCCGCGGTCGTAGAAATCGCGGGGCAGGGCGAAGACGTCGTTCACCCAAGGGTGGCCGCGGTGGAAGGCGGTGTCGAAGCAGGCCACCTGAGGCGTGCCGGGGAAGGCCGCGCGGGCGGCGGCGACGCCGGCCAGATTATGTGGCTGGTGCAGTGGCGCAAAAGGCGAGAAGGCCGACAGCTCCTCGATCACCGCGTCGTCCAGGATCACGGGTCGGTCGTAGCGCGGGCCGCCATGCACGACGCGATGACCGACGGCCGCGATGGCCCCGCCGCGCGTGGCGTCATCCACCGCCGACAGGATTGCTGTCAGCGCCGCCGCATGGTCGGCGGCGCCGCCCTCGGGCCGTCCATCGGTGATCACCTCGCCCTTTTCGGTACGGAGCACGATCCTGGGCTCGGTGCCGATCCGCTCGACTTGGCCCGCGAGGGTGAGGCGCGGCTCGACGCCGGGGTTCTCGTAGACCGCGAACTTGATCGAGGAGGAGCCGGCGTTGAGCGTCAGGATGCGGCCGCCAGCCGGCGTCCGATCGTCGCCGGTCGAGCCGCGGCCGGCGTGGCCGTCATCGGTGGGGCCGTCGTCGGTGGGGCCGTCCATGCTCATTGCGCGGCGGCGGCCATCGGGGTGCCGCCAGACAGGCGTAGATCGTGGAGTGCGGCGACGGCGCAGGAGGCCAGCCGGGCAGTGTCGCCGTCGGCGCGCGAGGTCAGGAT
>JBCCSW010000058.1:0-14896 GCA_039199465.1 Pseudomonadota bacterium | reverse complement strand
GGTATTCCTCCCTCGGCGCAGCGGCACGCGCCGCCCGGCCGCCCTGGGGCATAGCACCGGATCTTTGCGCGGTACCACCCGTCAAGGCGACGCGATCCCGGGCCTCGACCGTGGCGCTGTGGCCGCAGGGGCCGAGCCAGCGGCCCAAGGCGGCGCATCAATGCGTGGCCGACACGAAAAGGCGTCGCCCGCCAGACCATCTCGCCATAGGCTGTAGGGCAGCCGCCCGCTCCACCGTCCGCGAGGCTCCGATGCTCGACACGCCGCAACCGCATCGCAGCAGGGCAGAGCTTGACCATGCGCTGCCCCATATCCTGGCGGCGCCCAAGGAGGCAGGGCGCGTCGACCTGATCGTCGTCAGACCCGGCAAGGGCGCGCGACAGACGCCGGATCGGATCGCGCTGTCGGCCGCCGGCGGCGTGGCGGGCGATCATTGGGCGGCGGGCTGCTGGCTCAGCGACGATGACGGCAATCCGCATCCCGACGTCCAGATCTGCATGATGATGTCGCGCTGCATCGGCGCCATCGCGGGCAGCATCGAGCACTGGGCCCCAGCGGGCGACAACCTGTTCGTCGACATGGACCTGACGCCCGCCAATATGCCGCCCGGCACCCGTTTCTCGCTCGGTACCGCCGACCTCGTGGTAACGGCAGTGCCGCATAACGGCTGCCGCAAGTTCATCGAGCGTTTCGGCCGCGATGCCTGCACCTTCGTCAATACCGGAAAGGGTCGAGAGCACCGCCTGCGCGGGATCTATGCCCGGGTCATCCGGGACGGTGAGCTCGCGGTTGGCGATTCATTGAAGAAACGCTCCTAAGCGTCTCGCACAAAGCCGAAAAATCGTTGGGCAGTACTACCAGAGAAGCACCTGACGCCACCGGCCGTCGAGACGGTGAGCAGCCGGCGCCTCTACCGGTAGATCGGATTGCTCCAGGCGCGCTGGCCTGCCCGGTCGACGACGGTGACGCGCAGCCAGGCCGAACGCTCAAGCCGGCCCAGGGCGACCCGCGCTGTGGTCATGGAGAGCCCGTGCACCGCCGCAGCAGCTGAACCCTGTCCCTGCACGATGACGCTGGTGACGGCGCTGCAGCGCACATCGACCGCGCCGCCGGTCACCTCGATCGCATGCAATTCGGGGCCCTGACTCGCGTAGTGGTGCCCGGCCTTCAACGCCTCCAGCAGCGCGTCGGGGTCGTTCTCGGTCGCCTTGACCATGACCCAGGCGCCGAAATGGTCGGGCTCGGTGAAATGCGCGTCGTCGGTCGCGCAGAGCGTGAGGCGGCGCCCCTCGTTCAGCAACTGGTCTAGGGTGTGGAAGCCGCGCGGACGGTCCGCGCCGACCGCGCAGCTGTGGTTGTAGACCTCGACGGCATGTGCGGCTTCGAGAGAACGTGCATCCGCGGCGCTCAGCCCAGACCACTCGGGATGGGCGATGGCGACGAAGGCCCCGGCGTCGCGCGCCCGCCGGGCCAGGGCCGGCCCGGTCTCCTGCCCCGCGCCGGGCGCGAAATCAGGCGTATCGGGCGGCGAGAAATCGGGGGGCAGACCGACGGCGAGGATGTGCCAGAGTTCACCGTTCTCCATCGCACCGGCATGGAGTTCGGCGCCCAGGATCGTGGTGAAGCGGTTGTCACGGAAGCCGGTCGTGTCGGTGATCGGATAGCGGTAGCGGCCAATGAAGTGATCGGTCAGCGCGATGAAGTCATAGCCCTCTGCCGCATAGCGCCGACAGACCTCAGCCGGCTCGAGCGCGCCGTCGGACCGCGTCGAATGGGTGTGCAGATTGCCGCGCCAGAAGCGGCCGGGCGCCTCGAACATCGCT
Source organism: Pseudomonadota bacterium (assembly GCA_039199465.1). Taxonomy (GTDB): domain Bacteria; phylum Pseudomonadota; class Alphaproteobacteria; order Rhodobacterales; family Rhodobacteraceae; genus Thermohalobaculum. The sequence continues at coordinate 13,073 of JBCCSW010000058.1, read as the reverse complement.
CCCACGGTGCCGTTTGCCATGCCTCTCCCCTCACTTCACGTCTTCCCGATCCTCTAGCCTATGGTTGATGACGCTTGAATGACACGACATCGGTCCGGTCAGCGGCAGCACGGTCGACGGCTCCAGGTCGCTGTTTCCCAACCGCCGAAAGAACGACGACGCCATGCCCGATGCGCCGTTCGGGGTGGGCATGGCGTGCTGCCGACACCACCTCTAGGACCATGGCGCGGCTCAGCAGCACTCTGCTGTCCTTCGATCCCGGCGGCGGGCCCTTCGCCGTCGACCAGCTGACGCTCGGCATCTTCCTCGACGACCAGCCGGACCACCGGATCGCGATCGGTGGCGACCGCCGCGCCGAACGACCGCTCACCCGGCACCAGGGTTGGATCATGCCGGCCGGCGCCACGGGCATCTGCGAGTTCGACCGACCGCTGTCGGTCAGGATGGTGACGCTGGAAAGGGCGCTCTTGTCGGAGGTCGGGCTTGCCGACCCCGCCGCTGTCCGCCCCATCATCGGCGCTATCGATCCCATGCTGCTGCAGATGGCCTTGGCCGCCGAGCGCTTTATGGCTGGCCAGGCGCTCTATCGCGAGACCATGATACGCGCGCTTGCCGCCGAGATCGCGCGCGTTGCCGGTGCCGGTGCCCGTGCCGGTGCCGAGCCCGGTGACGAGCCCGGGGGCACCGTTGCGGACATTCGACTGCGGCGCGTGGTCGAGTGCATCGAGGACGACCCTGCCGCCGACCATAGCCTCGAGACGCTGGCGGGCCTGGCGGCGATGAGCCCGTACCACTTTGCCCGCGCCTTCAAGGCGGCGACCGGAAGCCCGCCGCTGCACTACGTGATTGCCGCCCGGATGCGACTGGCCGAGATGCTGCTGAAAGGCTCCTCGCTGCCCGTGACCGAGATCGCCTGGCGTGTCGGCTACGGCGATACCAGCCGCTTCATCAGATCCTTCCGCCGCCATGCCGGCGTGACGCCGGGGGCCTTCCGGGCGGGCTGAGGGCAAAGCGCAAGATCTGCCTATCGATGCGCAAGATCCGCGCCTGCGCCGTCGGCGCAGTGCGGCCATCTTCGTCCCATCGGAACGCAATCACGAGGATGAGACCGATGACCAAGTCCAAGACCACCATCGTCGCCGCAACGGCGGCAACCCTGATGGCCAGCACGGCGCTCGGCGACGTCGTCACGCGCGTGGAGACGTTCGAGAACGCCGGCGCGACGCTCAGCGGCACGCTCTACCTGCCCGAGGGCCACGAGAGCGGTCCCCTGCCCGTCGTGATCGTCACCGGCGCATGGACCTCGGTTCAGCAGCAGATGCCCAAGACCTATGCCAGGGCGATGGTCGAGCGCGGCTTCGCGGCCTTCACCTTCGATTTCCGCGGCTGGGGCCAGTCGGGCGATCTGGAGGGCGGCGCCCGCTTCCGCGAAGATCCCGGAGCCAAGATCAGCGACATCCGTGCGGCGATTACCTTTGTCGCGACGCTGGCCGAGGTCGATCCCGGCGCGATCCACGGCCTCGGCATCTGCGCGTCGGCCGGCTACATGGCGGACGCCGCCGCCGGCAATGACGCGATCGCCAGTGTCGGGCTGGTGGCGCCCTGGCTGCAGGATCGGGCGCTGGTCGAGACGGTCTATGGCGGCGCCGAAGGCGTCGACGCGCTGATCGCCCTGTCGCGCGAGGCGGCGGCCGAGGGCGGCACGATCATCCCCGCCGCGGGTCCCGAGGGGGCCGAGGGCGTCTTGATGCCGATCGGTGGCTACTACTACGAGCCCGCGCGCGGCGCCGTGCCCGAATACGACAACCGCTGGGACCAGGCGTCTTGGGAAGGTTGGCTGACCTACCATCCGGCCGATCATGGCGCTGCTTTCGACAAGCCGCTTGCCGTCGTTCATTCCGAGGCTGCGGCGATCCCGGACGGGGTCAAGCGCTTCGTCGCCAGCGTCACCGGCGAGGCGACGATGCGGTGGCTGGAAGACGTCACGCAGTTCGACTTCTACGACGACCCAGAAAGCGTGCGCAGCGCGGCAGATGCCATGGCGACGCATTTCTCGGCCCATTGAGGGCGCGCCGGCCAAGCGACGTCTGGCGCCTGGCCGACCGGTGCCGGGCGCCGATGTCATGCCGGATCGCCCCCGGCGCCCCGCTCCAAGCCCCGCGACCGCGGCCGAGGATGGCAATCTCGTCGGCCGCGCCCGGGCAAAGGCTGGGGCAAAGGCCCGGGCTAAGGAGAGTGATGGGCATCTGACAGGCGGGACAGATCTGCGCCCACGGTATCGACGCTATGCGCCAGCATCGACGCCATGTCGCCGACGAGCGGGGGGGGTCGCAGCAGACGCTCCGCCTCGGGTCGAAGAGCACGATGAGCAGTCCCAAGGCGACCAGCAGTTGCGCCATCCGCCCCGCGCAGCACAAGCGCTGTATGACGTCTGCATAGGGCAGCATGCCCAGCACCGCGACCGCCCTTGGCCCCGCCGGCAGACCCGCCCGAAAGCCACCCAAGGCCGACACGCTGACCGCGGCACGGGTGCACCCGAGAGCAATTCCGCGCCATGGGTGGGTCCTCCGTCGGGCAGCCCTTGCAAAGTTTCGCTGCAGGGCCGATCTTCTCTTTAGAACGATTCCAAAAGGCGCGCTCGAAGGGCGCCGGGGACGAGCACCGAAAGGGACGATGACATGCAGAGCACAGCCATTCAGCTGGACCCCACCGCGCTCGAAGCGGTGGTCGAGGGCCTGACCCAGGGCCTGTCCGAGACCGTCGTGGCGACGATGAAGGCGCAGAACTACCACTGGAACGTGACGGGCATGGCCTTCGGCCCGCTGCACGCGCTGTTCCAGAAGATCTACGAGGATCATTTCGAGGGCCAGGACGATCTGGCCGAGCGGATCAAGGCGCTGGATGGCCATGCCCTCGGCACCCTGTCCGGACATCTGGCGCGCTCGAATGTCACCGAGTGCGACGGCAAGGTCGACGACCGCAAGATGATCGCCAACCTGCGGGCGGATCAGGAGACGTTGGCTGGCACGATGTATGCGCTGGGTGAGATCGCCGCAAAGCACGGCGACAAGCTGACCGAGGACCTGGCGATCGGTCGCGGCCGCACGCACGAGAAGTTTGCCTGGATGCTCCGCGCGCATCTGAAGAGCTGAGCCTCGCCGTCGAGGCGATCTCGACATTGAGCGATCTGTAACCTCGGGCGGCGTGACATGCGCCGTCCGACGTACCCCGGTAGGGAGCTTTGGACGTCAGGCGGCCTCTTTCACGGTGTCAAGCGGACACTCTACGCCCTTCTTCACGCAGCGCTTGCGATAGGCTTTTTCCCAACCACGCGTCTTCACACCGACGCGATGCTGGGTGGCAAGCAGCGCCTCGATGAAGGCGATCCGTCGTCGGCTGCCCTCAAGCTTCTTGAAGGCTTTCTTGGTCTTCTTCGTCATGCCGCAGCCGATACAGTGGCCTTGGAGCCTGAACTTGCAGACATCGATGCAGGGTGACGGCACCTTGCTCATGCGTTTTCATTCCCGATGCGGCCGGCTGGGCTAACCTAGCGCGCATCAACATACGCAATCGCGGCCCCCGCACCATGGGCAGGGACCGCGACAATCCTTCAGCGCTGTCGATTTTTTCGGACGGTCAGCGCGTCGAGCGCATGGCCGCTCTCGTTTGCCGATACCGTCGAGCGAACGGCACGGCATTGTCGGTCAACGCTGCAGCACCGCAGCCGATGCGATGCCGCCGCAGCATCGACCCTACTTCGTGAGGATCAGTTTGCCCTGTTTGGTAATGCGCAGGACGTATTGCTGACCTTCGTGCACGATATGGGCGAGGCCACCACCGCCCGTCAGCTCAATCGCCCTGTGGCTGGGGGGCAGGGCTGCCTGCGCCTCGGAGGGGATATTGATCGCCATGTTCATCACTTCGGCTCCATCAAGCGGCTCAGCCAGTCTTCGAGGGATGGGTTCGTCGGCACCAAGCTTCGCAGCGCCGACCAAAGACCGCTGTCGTCGCCGCCGGATTCCTGGGCGTCGAACAGGTCCCTGGCGGGGATCGGTATGATCTGTCCGTGCTGCATCTTCGGCCTCGTGGCGACGAAACGGCTGGTCGTCACCTCGACCGTTCGCGAGGCGACGACGGCAACCTGACTGTTTCAGTCGGGATTGTCAATTCCGACCGATGCACTCGGAAATATCGGCGCCAGCGCGCGCCGCGCTGGCCGGCAAGACAGCGGGCAGGACTGCGGGCGGGAGTGCGGGCGCGAGGGCGGGTGCGACGGTCGGCGCGAGGGCGATAGGGCCTTGGCTTGTGCTGCTCGCGCATGCCTGTTCAGATCCGCGAAATCATAACAACGGGCCCTGTCCCTCACCGGGCCCGCGGGAGGTCAGCGCCAGTGGAGTTCGACTTCGTCATCATTGGCGCAGGCTCGGCCGGCTGCGTCCTGGCCAACCGGCTAAGCGCTGACGGGCGGCACAGCGTGGCGCTGCTGGAGGCCGGCAATCGCGACAGCTCGCCCTGGATCCACATCCCCGTCGGGTACTTCCGCACGATGGGCAACCCGGCGACCGACTGGTGCTACCGGACCGAGCCCGACCCGGGCCTCAACGGCCGCTCGATCCCCTGGCCGCGTGGGCGCGTGCTCGGCGGCTCCAGCTCGATCAACGGGCTGCTCTATGTCCGCGGCCAGCGCGAGGATTTCGACGGCTGGCGACAGATGGGCAATCCCGGCTGGGGTTGGGACGACGTCGCCCCGTATTTCCGCCGCGCCGAACGCTGGGAAGGCGGCGGCGACGCAATCAGGGGCGGTGACGGGCCGCTCAAGGTCTCGCGAAGCCGTGTCAGCCGGCACATCGTCGACGCCTGGGTCGAGGCCGGACAGGCCGCGGGCTATCCCTTCAACGCCGACTACAACGGCGCGGCGCAGGAAGGCGTAGGCTATTTCCAGCTAACCGCGCATCGCGGCCGGCGATGCTCCAGCGCCGTCGCCTATCTCCACCCGATAGCCGGGCGGTCCAACCTGACGGTCTTCACCCGCGCCCCCGCACGGCGGCTGGTGCTCGACGGGCGGCGGATCACCGGCGTCATCGCCGATATCGACGGGCGCGAGACCACCGTCACCGCCCGGTGCGAGGTCGTGCTGGCGGCCGGAGCGCTGGCCTCGCCGCAGCTCATGATGGTCTCGGGGCTTGGCGATCCGCAGGACCTTGGCGCGCATGGGATCGAGACGGTCCACGCCCTGCCCGGCGTCGGGCGGAACCTGCAGGACCATCTGCAGGCGCGTCCGGTGTTCCGCTGCACGGCCTCGACGATCAATACCGAGATCCGAAACCCGCTGCGCAAGGTGGCGATGGCGGTGGAATACGCGCTCCGCCGCACAGGGCCGATGACCATGGCGGCGAGCCTTGGCACCGCGTTCCTCAAGACGCGGCCCGAACTCGCGACGCCCGACATCCAGTTCCACATCCAGCCTTGGAGCGCCGACAGCCCGGCCGAGGGGCCCCATCGCTTTTCCGCTTTCACGGCCTCGGTTCTGCAACTTCGGCCCGAGAGCACGGGCGAGATCAGGCTCCGTTCGGCCGACATGCGCGACCGGCCCGAGATCCACCCGAACTACCTCGCCACGCCGACCGATTGCGACACCCTGGTCCGCGGTATCCGGATCGCCCGCGCAATCGCCAGGCACGAGCCGCTGCGGTCGCTGGTCACGGCCGAGCACGCGCCCGGCCCCGATGTCGCCGACGATAACGACGCCGCGATCCTCGACTGGGCGCGCAGCACGGCGACGACGATTTACCACCCGACGGGCACCTGCCGCATGGGGCCCGATGGTGGCGCCGTCGTCGATCATCGCCTGCGCGTGCACGGCGTCGAGGGGCTGCGCGTCGCCGACTGCTCGATCATGCCGCTGATCACCTCGGGCAATACCAACGCGCCCGCGATCATGATCGGCGAGAAGGCCTCGGACATGATCCTGCAGGACGCCCGCGCCTGACGGCGGCGCGGCCGCTGCGCTTACGTGATCAGGCGCACATGGGCCGCGGCGCCGCGGCGGGGTCGTTTTCATTGCGTCCCGGCGCGCAAGTCGACAGGGTGGCGAGACAAGGCGGAACAACCGCTCGACAACGAAAACTGTCCAGGGAGGACAACCATGCTGCTTGAAACCCTGCCAAGGGCGCTGGGCGCTGTTGCCGTCGGCGCGTTGCTGGCGTTCGCGCCGGCGCTGGCCGAGGCGCAGACCGTGATCCGCGTCCAGTCGGTGATCCCGGCCAAGGCCGACGAAGTCACCATGCTGAACGAGTTCGCGGCCGACGTCGAAGCGCTGACCGAGGGCAGCGTTAAGTTCGAGATCCTGCCCGCCGGCGCCGTGGTCGGCGTGAAGGAGACGCTGGACGCGGTCGATGCGGGCCTGATCGAGGGCGGCTTCGCCTGGACGCATTACTGGTCGGGCAAGCACCCGGCCGCGATGCTGTTCGGCTCGCCCGTCGCGGGCGCCGGCGTCGGCATCGACAACATCGCCTTCCTGTCCTGGTTCCAGTACGGCGGCGGCAAGGAACTCTACGACCAGCTCTGGGACGAGATGGGCGTCAACGTGACGGGCTTCATGCTGCAGCCGGTGGGCCCCGAGGCCCTCGGCTGGTTCTCCGAGCCGATCGCGTCGATGGAGGATTTCCGCAAGTACCGCTTCCGCACGCCGCCGGGCATCCCCGGCCAGACCTACAAGGATATCGGGATCGCCTCGGTCGCCATGGGCGGCGGCGACATCCTGCCGGCGCTGGAGAAGGGCACGATCGACGCGGCCGAGTGGTGCTGCCCCAAGCCCGACAGCGTGTTCGGCTTCCAGAAAGTGCTGAAGCACTATTACCTGCAGGGCCTGCACCAAGTCGTGGTGAATGCCGACATCTACATCAATCGCGACGTCTACAACTCGCTGACGCCGCTTGAGCAAAAGGCGATTGAGGTGGCCGCCAACGCCTCGCTCTCGAAATCGATGAGCTACCGGATCTACGAGAACGGCAAGGCGCTGAAGGACCTGACCGAGAACCATGGCGTGCAGCTGCACGACACCCCGGCGGACTACTTCAGCGAATACATGAACGCCGCGCGGGCGAGCCTGGAGAAGAACGCCGAGGAAAACGCGTTCTTCGCCGAGGTGTGGCAGTCGCAGCGCGACTTCGCCGAGATCGCGGTGCCGTTCTGGGCCGGGGCGCAGGCCTCGAACGCCTCGCTCGGCAAGGCCTTCGCCGACAGCCTCAAGTAGCGGGCAGCACGGCCCTGCGGCCGCCCTGGCCAGCACGCCGGGGCGGCATGGCGTTTTCGAGATGACACAGCAAGACACCGTCGGTGCACTCGACATCACGGACGAGCTGATCGCCGAGCGTGACGCGAACGCACCCGGCACGACGCCCCACGACATGGCGCCGTGGATGCGGCCGGTCGTGGCCGGCATCGACGTGATGAACCTCTGGGTCGGCCGCCTGGCCTGCCTGATGCTGCTGCCCGTCATGGGCGCCATGGTGTTCGAGGTGATCAGCCGCGAGGCGTTCCGCATCCTCGCCGTGATGAACATGGACGATCTGGCGCGCGAGATCGGCCTCGGCCCCACGCTCTGGGCCTATGAGACGACGCGCATGATCGCGGGCGCGATGTTCATGCTGGGCGCGGGCTATGCGCTGATGCGCGGCGTGCATATCCGCGCCGACTTTCTGTATCGCGGCTTCACGCCCCGCGCGCAGGCGACGATCGACGCGGCGCTTTACCTCGCCTTCTACTTCCCGGCGATGGTCTTCTTCCTCTGGATCTCGACCGAGTACACCTGGAAGGCCTGGGACACCTGGGAACGGGCCATGGACACAACCATGATGGCCCCGCTGGCGCCCGCCCGTACCGCCATGCCGCTGGGGGCGCTGTTCCTGACGCTGCAGGGCGTCTCGGAGTTGCTGAAATGCCTGCACAAGATGGGGCCCGAGCGCGCGGCGGTCTTCGTGAGGGCGCTGCCGTGGTACGCCGCGCTGCTGGCGGTGGTCACGCTGTCGATCTTCGCGCCGGATCTCGTGCCGCTCGGCGGTCTCTGGTCCGACATGGTCGCCGGCGCAGGGCTGACCTCGATCCCGTCGCCCTGGATCGGCGTCATCATGCTGGCGGTGATGCTGTTCGCGATTTTCGTGGGGTTCCCGATCAGCTTCACGCTGATCTTCCTGGGCTTCGCCTTCGGCGCCTGGGGCTTCGGCACCAAGCTCGTGTTCTATCTGCAGACCCTGCAGTTCAACTCGGTGATGCTGGAGGAGACGCTTGCGGCCGTCCCGCTGTTCGTCTTCATGGGCATCATGATGGAACAGGCCGGCCTGATGGAGCGGCTGTTCACCTCCGTCCAGCTGATGCTGTCGAAGACGCGCGGCGCGCTGTATCTGGCGGTGCTTTTCGTCTCGACGATCTTCGCCGCCGCCACCGGCATCGTCGGCGCCTCGGTCACGATCCTCGGCATCATGGCGGCGCGCACCATGAACCGCTCGGGCTATTCCGTGCAACTTGCGGCCGGCACCATCACCGCGGGCGGCACACTCGGCATTCTGATCCCGCCGTCGATCATGCTGGTGGTGATGGGTCCTGTGCTGGAGATCCCGGTCACGGACCTGTTCGCCGCCGCCATCGTGCCGGGTATCCTGCTGGCCTTCTTCTACGCGCTCTACGCCCTCGGTCGATGCTGGCTGGACGAGAGCCTTGGCCCGCCCCTGCCCGAGGCGGAGCGCTCGACCGACATGGCCTTCATAGCGCGCGAGTTCATGCTGGGACTGGTGCCGCCCGCGGCGCTGGTCACCTTTGCGCTCGGCTCGATCCTGATGGGCTATGCGACCCCGACCGAGGCGGCGGGCTGCGGCGCCTTCGGGGCGCTGCTCCTCACCCTCGCCTATCGCAAGATGACGGCCGAGCGGTTCTATGAGGCGCTGATCAAGACGCTCGAGATCACCGTCCTGATCATGTTCCTGGTGGCCGCCTCGAACTTCTTCGGCGCGACCTTCAGCCGGCTCGGCACGCCGACCATGCTGACCGAGGCACTGCTCAGCTGGGATCTTGGCGTCACCTGGGTGCTGATCATCATCATGGTGCTGATCTTCCTGCTCGGCTGGCCGCTGGAATGGGTGCCGATCGTGCTGATCATCGTGCCGATCATGGTGCCGGTGCTGGTCGAGCTGGACGTCAACCTAACCTGGTTTGCGATCCTAGTGGCGGTGAACCTGCAGACGGCCTGGCTCAGTCCACCCGTGGCGCTGTCGGCCTATTTCCTGAAGGGTGTGGTGCCGGAGTGGGATCTGAAGGACATCTACTACGGCATGATGCAGTTTATGGTGATCCAGCTGATCGGGCTCGCCGTGATCTTTACCTTCCCGCAGATCGCATTGTGGCTGCCGGAATACCTCTACGGCCAGTAGCGCCATGAGGGCGCTGGTCTTCACCGCGACCGAGGCGCTGGAGCTGCGGGAGATCGAGCCGCCCGCGCCGGCGCCGGGTCAGGCCGTGGTGCGCATCAGTCAATGCGGGATCTGCGGGTCGGACATGCATGCCTGGCACGGCCAGGACAGCCGCCGCGTGCCGCCGCTGGTGCTGGGACACGAGGCGGTGGGCGTGGTCGAGACCGGGCCGCTGTCAGGCCGACGCGTCGCGATCAACCCGCTGATGACCTGCGGCAGCTGCCCGGTCTGCAACACGGGGCGCGAGCATCTCTGCCCCACGCGCGAGCTGATCGGCATGCGCGTGCCCGGCGCCTTCGCCGAGCATGTCGCGATCGCCGAGGCGAACCTGACACCCCTGCCCGACCATCTGGACTTTGCCCATGCCGTGGTCGCAGAGCCCCTTGCGGTTGCGGTGCATGCCGTTGGCCTCGCGCCGTCCATCGCGGCGGGCATGGCCCGCTCGGTCACGGTGCTGGGCGGCGGGGCGGTGGGCATGCTGGCGGCCATGGTCCTGCGCCATCGCGGTGTCGAGCATCTTGTCGTCGCCGAGACCAATGCCGGCAGGCGGGCGGCGCTGGATCGCCTGCTTGGCGCCGGGACGGCCTATGATCCGCTGGCCGAGACGCCGATTGCCGAGGGCAGGTCGGATGTGGTGATCGATGCCGTCGGCTCGGGCCCCACACGCGCCGCCGCATCGGCGCTGGTCGCACCGGGCGGCACCATTGTGCATCTCGGCCTGCAGGACAACGCGCCCGGCCTCGACACACGGCGTCTGACGCTGCAGGAGATCACGCTTGTCGGCGTCTATTGCTACACCCGCGCCGATTTCGCGGCCGGGCTAGACCTGCTTGCGTCGCGCGCGATCACGACGGATGGTTGGGCCCAGACCCGTCCGCTGGCCGACGGCGCCCGGGCCTTCGAGGACATCGATGCAGGGCGTGCGCCGGCCAAGCTGGTGCTGGCGATGGAGTGAGGCGATGACGGCAACCGCGACGGCCCAAGCCACGACGGCCCAGACAGCGAGCACCCAGACAGCGAGCACCCAGAAAGCGAGCACCCAGACGGCGAGCACCCCGGCAGCGACGGCGCATACCGCAACGGCCGAGGCGCCCGGGCTCACTTTCACCAAGCCCTTCACCCAGCAGGAACCGCTGTCCGACGCCGCCATCGCCGCCGCCACCCGCGTCATGCAGGGCGGCCGTCTACACCGCTACAACACGCTGGCCGGCGAGACGGCCGAGGCGTCGCTGTTGGAGCGCGCCTATGCCGACTGGCAGGGCGCGGCGTACTGCGTCGCCACGACCTCGGGCGGTCAGGCGATGCAGCTGGCGCTCAGGGCCGTGGGCGTGCGGCCGGGCGACCGCGTGCTGTCCAACGCCTTCACACTGGCCCCCGTGCCAGGCGCGCTGCATGCCGTCGGCGCCGAGGTGGTGCTGGTCGAGATCGGGCGCGACTGGCTGATCGACCTCGACGACTTGGCCGACAAGGCCGCCTCTAACGGGGCGAGGGTTCTGATGCTCTCGCATATGCGCGGCCATATCGCCGACATGGAGGCGATCCTCGCCGTCTGCGACGCGCACGGCATCGCGTTGATCGAGGACTGCGCGCATACGATGGGCGCGCGCTGGAAGGGCCGGCGATCGGGCAGTTTCGGGCGCATCGGCTGCTTTTCGACCCAGACCTACAAGCATCTGAACTCGGGCGAGGGCGGCTTCGTCACCACCGATGATGCCGATCTTGCCGCGCGCATGGTGATCATGTCGGGCAGCTACATGCTGCATGACCGCCACGGCGCCGCGCCCGGGCCAGCGGCGTTCGAGCGCGTCAAGCTCGACATGCCCAACCTGTCCTGCCGCATGGACAACCTGCGCGCCGCGATCCTGCGCGCCGAACTGCCGATGATCGACGGGCGCATCGCGCGCTGGAACGCCCTCTACCGCGCGATGGAGGCGGCGCTCGGCGGCGTCGATGGGATCGAGACGCGGCAACGGCCGGATGAGGAAGCCTATGTCGGCTCCTCCTTCCAGTTCCACGTCACGGGTGCGGCTGCCCGCCATATCCCCGCCATCGTTGCCGCCTGTGGCACGCGGGGTGTCGACCTGAAATGGTTCGGGGCAGACCAGCCGCACGGCTTCACCAGCCGCTATGACAGCTGGCGCTATCTGGGCCCTCAGCCCGCCCTGCCGAGGACGCTTGCGGCGCTCTCGACGACCATCGACTTGCGCCTGCCGCTGACCTTCCAGCCCGACGACTGCGCCGTGATCGGCCGGATCATCGCCGAGGAAGTGGCGGCGCACCGCTGAGGCCCGGAGAGACATCCATGCCCCGCAACGTCGCCGTCGTCGGGCTCGGCCCGATCGGACCCGGTGTGGCCACGGCCCGGGGACGGCCACGCGGCGCTGTCGGATCCGCAGGCTGCGTCGCGCCGCGCGTCCAATGCCCGGGCGGCAGGGCATGACCGAAGAGACGCATCTTCGCGAGCTGATCTGCACGCTGGCCAAGTCGCTCTTCGACCGGGGCCTGACGGGCGGGTCGACCGGCAACATCTCGGCGCGCACGCCCGATGGCGGGCTGCTCGTCTCGCCGACCGGCACCAGCTTCGGCCGGCTGGACCCCGGCCGCCTCAGCCGATTCGACAGCGCGGGCCGGCTGACCGGCGGCGATCCGCCGACCAAGGAGATGCCGCTGCACACCGCCTTCTACGACACCCGCTCAAGCGCTGGCGCCGTCGTCCATCTGCACTCGGCCCACGCCGTGGCGCTGTCGATGATGCCCGATGTCGATCCGAACGACTTCCTGCCGGCGCTGACCCCCTATGCGATCATGAAGCTCGGCCGGGTCACGCTGCTGCCGTTCTTCGTGCCGGGCGACCCGGCGATGGGCGAGGCGGTGCGCGGCCTCGCCGGCAAGCGCTCGGCCGTGATGCTAGCCAACCACGGCCCGGTGGTGGCGGGCAAGGATGTCGAGGCCGCCTGCAACGCGATGGAGGAGCTGGAGGACACGGCGCGCCTGGCGATGATGACACGTGGCCTCGGCCCCCGTGGGCTTAGCCCCGCGGATATCCAGCGCATCGTGACGACCTTCGACGTGGAATGGGAGGCGTGATCCGCTTTTCCGCCAATCTGGGTTTTCTGTGGACCGACAGGCCACTGCCGGATGCCATTCACGCCGCGCATCAGGCAGGCTTCGACGCGGTCGAGCTGCACTGGCCCTTCGACACGCCGCCCGCCGCGGTGAAGGCCGCGCTTCAGGAAACCGGGCTGCCGCTGCTGGGGCTCAACACTCGGCGCGGCGATCTTGAGCAGGGTGACAACGGCCTCGCCGCCCTGCCCGAGCGCGAGGCGGAGGCGCGGGCCGCGATCGACGAGGCGCTGGACTATGCCGCAGCGACCGGCGCGGGTGCGATCCATGTGATGGCCGGCAAGGCCGATGGCCCGGCGGCGCGCGCGGCGTATCTCGCCAACCTCGCCTATGCCTCGGACCGCGCGCCAGAGGCTATGACGATCCTGATCGAGCCGCTCAATCACCACGACGCGCCGGGGTATTTCCTCGCGACCTCGGCGCAGGCGGTGGAGATCCTGCGGCACCTCGCGAAAGCCAACCTGCGGGTGATGGTCGACTGCTACC
>JBCCSW010000057.1:0-14980 GCA_039199465.1 Pseudomonadota bacterium | reverse complement strand
TGGCGACCCGTCCGAGGCTTTCCCGCATTTCCTGGGCGGCGCCGACGAGACGGGTGCGGGCGCTGGCGCTGGGGCCACGCTCAATCTGCCGCTGCCGCCCGGCACCGGTTGGGACAGGTGGTCCGCGGCGCTCGACACGGCGCTTACCCGGATCGTGGCGCATGGGGTCGACGGCCTGATCGTCTCGCTCGGCGTCGATGCCTACAAGGACGATCCGATCAGCTTCTTCACGCTGGAGACCGAGGACTTCCGCCGCCTCGGCGCCCGCCTTGCTAAAGCGGGCCTGCCCACCGTCTTCGTCATGGAGGGCGGTTACGCCATCGCCGAGATCGGCCTCAACGTCGCGGCGGTGTTGCGCGCGTTCGAGGATGCCTGACGCAGCGTCATGACGATCTCAGGTTGCGCCAGCGCACCCGTCCTATAGCCATGGGCGCCCCGGGAGCCCGCATCATGCCACCATATGCCCCCATGCCCATGCTGCGCACCGCTTTCGCCCTGTTGATGGCGGCGGCGTTGACGGCGTGCGGCGGCAGTGGCGGCGATTTCGACGCGCCGGCGGATTTCGAGGCGGCCGAGACCACCGTCGAGTACGAGGCGGCCGTCGAAGGCGCGCCGAGCGAGGACATCCAGGCGCTGCTCGAAAGCTCGCTCGCGATCTTCCGGCGACAGGAGAACGGCGCGCAGTCGATCGCGTTTCTTCGCCGCCGCGCCGAAAGCGACGTGGCCATAGCCCAGCGCATCCTCGCGAGCTTCGGCTATTTCCGCCCGAGCGTCAGCGTACGGGTCGAGGAGGTCGCGCCGCCCGAGGGCGAGGTGCCGGACGAGGATGCGCTGATGGAGGCGACGGCCACGCTGATCATCGAACCCGGGACGGCTTTCACGCTGGAGCGTCAGACGCTGACCCTGATCGGGTTCGAGCCCGGCCCCTCGCCCGTGCTCGGCCCGGCCGAGGCCTATGGCGCGCCCATCGGCATGACCGCAGAAGCCGCGCCGATCCTGGCCGCCGAGAGCCGCGCGCTGCAGGCGATCCGCGAGCAGGGCTTCTTCTATGCGGAATCCGGCGGGCGCGACTCGCTCGCCGATCTGGAGGCCGGCACGCTGGAGGTCGACAGCCAGATCGAGACCGGCCGGCGCTGGAGCTTCGGCGATCTCACCATCGACGGCGCGCCGAACATCTCGACCGACTATCTCGAGACCTATGTGCCCTGGCAGCGGGGTGAGCCGGTCGACCCGGCCAAGCTGTCGGAGTATCAGCGCGCGCTGCTGGCGACGGGACTGTTCCGATCCGGTTTCGTCACGCTGCCCGAGCAGCAGCCCGACGGACCGGGCGGCGAGGCGCCGGTACGCGCCGTGATGACCGAAGCGCCGTTCCGCACGGTCTCGGGCGGCGTGCGCTACAGCACCGACGAGGGGCCGGCCGTGCGCGGCGGTTTCGAGCACCGCAACCTGCTGGGCGCTGGCGAACGCCTCAACCTGACGCTGGACGCCTCGCTCGACGAACAGGTCGGCCGCGCCGAGTATCGCAAGCCCCAGTTCCTGCGCCCGCGCCAGGACTTCGTCTCCTCCTTCGAGCTTCGCCGCGTCGATGACGATGCGTTCGAGGAGCTCGGCACCACCGTCACCGCCGGCCTGACCCGCACGCTGAGCGATGCCTGGACCGTCGGCGCGGGCGGCCTGTTGGAGGCCAGCCAGATCACCGATGAGGGCGAGGACGAGACCGCATTGCTCGCCGGCCTCCCGGTTTTCGCGGCCTTCGACAATACCGGCGACCTCTTGAACCCGACCGAGGGGTTCCGCCTTCGCGCACAGGTCACCCCCTTCATCGGCAGCTTCGACAGCAGCCTCACGCTGTTCTCGCAGATCGATACGACCGCGAGCGCCTATCTGCCGTTCGATGACGCGCGCCGCTGGGTGCTGGCCGGGCGCGGCCGGCTCGGTCTCATTCCCTCGGACAGCCTCGACGACGTGCCGGCGACCCGGCGGCTCTATGCCGGCGGCTCCGGTTCGGTGCGAGCCTTCGCCGAGGATTTCGTGGGCGAGCTCGACGACGACGGCGATCCCGTCGGCGGCCGCTCGGTGGTCGAGGCCGGGCTAGAACTCCGTTACCCGATATGGGGCGATCTCGGTGGCGTGGTGTTCGCCGAGGCGGGCTCGGTCAGCCCCGAGGTGTTCCCGGATTTCGAGGAGGGCGTGCAGGTCGGCGTCGGCGGCGGCATTCGCTATTACTCGCCGGTCGGCCCGATCCGGGTCGACGTTGCCGTGCCGGTCGACGCCCGTGACGAGGACGACGCCTTCCAGCTTTACATCTCGATCGGCCAGGCATTCTGATCAGGGAACCGAGGATGAGCGAGGCAGCACGGATGACCCGCATCACCGCACGCCGCCTGAGCGTGGCCGCCCTGGTCGCCCTTGCCGTGCTCGTGGCACCTGCCGCCGCCCAGTTCTCCTTCCTCGGGCTGCAGAACAACCTCGTGCAGTTCGTGCTCGACCAGATCAGCGTGCCGGGCGAGTTCGAGGTGACGGCCGAGGGCGTCGAGCAGCCCGACGACGGCTCGACCGCCATCGTGGGCCTCGCCGTCGCCGATGCCGACGGGATCTGGCTGCGGATCGGCCAGGCCTCGCTGGACTGGAGCGCCAGCGGCATCCTGGGCGGCACGATCCAGATCAACAGCCTGGCGGCATCTGACGTCGAGTATCTGCGCGCCCCCGGCGCTTCGGTCGAGGTCAAGGACGATGCCGCGATCGCCGAGGATGACGGCGAATTGTTCGACTGGCCGCGCGCACCGCTGACCGTGATCGTCGACGAGATGCGGCTCGACCGCGTCGTAATCGCCCCCGGCGCCATCGCCGAGCAGGGCTTCAGCTTCGACGCCGTGGGCACGGCACGGGACGAGGGCGATGTCCAGGCCGTGCGCCTTGAGGTGACGCGTACCGACGCCGTCGAAGGCCGCATCCTGTTCGACTACAATCGCAGCTTCGAGGATCCGGTCCTGAACCTGACGCTGGAGGCGGAGGAGGCCGCGGGCGGCCTGGTCGCCGAATTCGCTGGCCTGCCGGCCACGGCGGCCAGCCGGGCGCGGATCACCGCCGCCGGCCCGCTGTCGGACTGGTCGGTCGATCTGGCGATTGCCTCGGACGATGTGATCTCGGTCGATGGCCAGGCGCGCATCGGTCTGGAGCAGCCGCTGGCAGTGACGGCCGATCTGGCGGTTGCCCCCGGTCCAGACTTCGACCCCGGGATCGCGCGCCTGCTCGGCGAGCGGGCGACGCTGGCGCTGGGCGTGGTCGAGGGCGATGATGGCGTGATCCGCGTCGACCGTGGTCGGCTGGAGAGCCCGGCCCTGCAGGCCCGCGCGAGCGGCTTCGTCGACCGCGACGGCCCGCTGGATCTCACCGTCAGCCTGTCCGCCGATCCGGGCGTGTTGGAGGATGACGCCGCCATCGCCTTCCAGAGCCTGGGCTTCGAGGGCAGGCTCGGCGGCACGACGACCCGGCCCGAGGGGCAGGGACGCCTGACCATCGCGGGCCTCGTCAGCGACGCGGCCGATATCACCAGCGCCGATATCAGCGCCGACCTGGCGGCCGAGGACGATGCCTCGGTCTTTCGGCTCGACGGCGCGATCGCGGGCTTTCGCCTGGATCGCCTCTCGCCCGATCTGCTGGGCGAGGCGACGGTCGAAGGTCGCGGCAGGCTGGATGGCGACGTGCTGAGCCTCTCCACCTTCCGCCTCGCAACCCGTCCGCTGATCGTGACCGCTGAGGGCGTCGCCGACGGCGGCGCCGGCACGCTTGATTTCAGCTATCGCGCCACCGCCGACCGGCTCGCCCCGCTGGCCGCGGCCTATGACGCCGACGCGGCGGGGTCCTTCGTGCTGGACGGCCGCCTCGTCGGCGCGCAGGACGCCCCGCGGCTGGCCGGCGAGATCGCGCTCGCCGAGTTGGTCTTCGAGGGCGAGGCGTTGGGGGCCGTCCGCCTGGCCCATGACGCCACCTTCGGCGCCGTGCCCCAGGGCGATGTGGCGCTGACAGCTGACGGCTCGCGCTTCGGGCCCGCGCGCTTCGCCACCAGCTTCGCCCTGCAGCCTGAGACGCTGGATCTGTCCGGCCTGACCCTCCAGGCGCTCGATGCCAGCGTGACGGGCGCGGTCTCGGTCGATCTTGGCACCACGCTGATGACCGGGGACGTGACCCTCGATATCCCGTCCTTGGCCCGCGCCGAGGCGGCGACCGGCATCGCATTGGCCGGCCGGGGCGGCGGCACGGTCAGCCTGGCGACCGAGACGGTAGAGCAAGCCTTCGGCACCACCGACCGCCAGCAGATCGCCGATATCGACCTCGACTTCGAGGATTTCGAGGGGTTCGAGGCCCGCGTGGCCGGGCTCGGCGTAGCCGGCCGGCTGACCGACTTGCTGGGCGAGCCCGGCGGCCAGCTTACCGTCACGCTCGACGATGCCCGCCATCCGCAGGGCCGCATCGGCGGCGGCAGCCTGGAAGCCGAGCTCGTCAGCCTGACGCGCCGGGGCAGCGTGGATCTGGATCTCGACCTTGCCGCGGTATCGGCGCCCGGGCTCGTCGCCATCGACGCGGTCGAGGGGCTGCTGAGTGTGCAGAGCCTCGACAAGGCGCCGCGCGCCGATGCCGAGTTGGTCGTGACCGGCATCGCGTCGCCGGCAGTCGAGGGCGGCGCAACGGTCCGCCACGCTCGGGTCACCGGTCGGCTCGCCGATCTCGACAGCGCGCCCGCTGGGCCCGTGACCGCGCGCATCGAGGATATCGCCGCGATGGGCTATCGGCTGGCCACGATCGATGCCGAGGCGATGTTGGCCGATCTGACTGGCGCGGCAACGGCCGAGGGCGAACTGCGCATCAGCCGCCTCGACGGGCCGGACGCCGCCCTCGACGGCGCCACGATCGGCTTTGACATGGCCGACCTGTCGGGCGATCCGGCCGGCACAGTGCGCGCGTTCATCGAGGGGCTGAGCGCCCCTGCGGCCGAGGCCACCATCGCCAGGATCGAGGCCGACGCCACGCTGGCCACCCTGATCTCCGCCCCCGCGGTCGAGGCGACGGCGCGGCTCGACGGTATCAACGCCGCCGGCACCCGCGTCGCGCGCGTCGATCTGGGCGCCGATCTCGCCGATCTGACCGGAACGGGGCGGGGAACGGCGACGGTTACGGCCACTGGCATTGCAGGCGCCGCCACTGCCGACACCGTGACGGTCGAGGCCGACATGACCGGCTTCACCGCCCCTGCCGGCCGTATCACCGCGCGCGCCGCTGGCTTGGCCGCAGGCGGGGCGCAGATCGGCACCGCGACGCTGGATGCCCGCCTGACCGACCGTGCCGGGCGCACGGATGTGGAGGCGAACGCCGCCGTGCCCGCCGTCGCGGCCGAGGGCGCGCGCGTCGAGGACATCCGCCTCGCCGCCCGGATCGCCGACGCGCTCGGCACCCCGTCGATCGATGCTCGGCTCGACGTCGCAGCGGTCGATGCGGGCGACATCGCGCTTCAGGCGCCGGTGCTCACCATCCGCGGCGCGCTCGCCCGCCTCTCCATCGCGCTCGATGCGGCGGGCGAGGCGCTCGGCAAGGCGCTGACCGCCGAGCTGCGGGCCGAGGCCGCTCTCGACGGGCCGCTCGTGGCCCGGGTCGCCTCGCTTGCGATCGGGCTCGACGAGGCAGAGATCGCGCTTGCTGCCCCGCTCGGGATCCGCCAGCAGGGTAGCGCGACGCGGCTCTCGAACCTCGATCTGCGCCTGCCGGGCGGTGCGATCGCGGGCGATCTCGGGCTGTTCCCGAACGGCGCAAGCGGCGAGGTCGCGGTCGACTTCACCGATCTCGGTCAGCTGCGGACGCTGGTCGAGGACATTCCGACGTCGGCTGGCACGCTGGATCTCGACACGAGCTTCGACACCCGCCGCGGTCGGGCGGGCGCCCGCATAAGCGGCATCGCGCGCGACCTCGCCTTCGCCGACGCAGCCGCGGAGATCGGCG
Source organism: Pseudomonadota bacterium (assembly GCA_039199465.1). Lineage (GTDB taxonomy): Bacteria > Pseudomonadota > Alphaproteobacteria > Rhodobacterales > Rhodobacteraceae > Thermohalobaculum. The sequence continues at coordinate 8,986 of JBCCSW010000057.1, read as the reverse complement.
CCCTCGGCGTCGATCTCGACGGGCGGTGGGACGGCCGCAGCCTGGCAAGCACCGTCGCCCTCTCCGGCCCGTTCGGACAGCCGGTCCGGGTCGAGGCCGCCGTGCCGCTGGTCGCCACTTCGGGGCCAGCGCCGACGCTGGACCAGAATGGCCCGCTGTCGGGCAGCATCGACTGGCAGGGCCGCGTCGGTGAACTCTGGGTGCTGGTGCCGGCGCCGGATCACGTGGTCGACGGCGATGTGAACGTCGCGCTCCAGATCGGCGGCACGCCGGCGGCGCCGACGGTCAGCGGCGATCTCGGCGTCAGCGACGGGCAGTACCAGAACCTCGAGACCGGCACGATCCTGACCGCGCTGACCGTCGCCAGCCGGCTGGAGGGCACCGAGAACATCGCGCTCGACGTCAGTGCCAACGACGGCGCCTCGGGCACGGTCGTGGCCACCGTCGCGCTCGCCGAACAGGTGCTGGACGCGACGGTCGAGGTCGACGATGCCGTGCTTGTGCGCCGTGACGACGTTACCGCCCAGATTAGCGCCGATCTCGCGGCTGTGGGTCCGCTGGATGCGCTCGGCCTGTCGGGCGAGGTCCGGATCGACCGCGCCGAGGTGCGCCTCGTCAACGCCGTGCCGCCCTCTGTCGCCGATCTCGGTGAGATCCGCTTCAAGGGCGAGGAGGTCGAGGACGACGAGGCCGACGCAGGCGCCCAGATCGCGCTCGACCTCGCGATCCGCGCACCGCAGGACGTCTTCGTCCGTGGCCGCGGGCTGAACAGCGAATGGGCGATCAACCTCGACATCGCCGGCACCGCTGCGGCCCCGCGCATCACCGGCGCGGTCGAGAGCCGGCGCGGCGAGCTCGACCTGCTCGGCAAGTTCTTCGAGCTGGAACCGAGCGAGGTCGTGTTCTCGGGCGGTCGGGTGATCGACCCGCGTCTCGACGTCTCCCTCAGCCACGAGAACCAGGGCGTCACTGGCTTCATCCGCGTGCGCGGCACCGGCAGCGCACCCGAGATCCTGTTCGAGAGCGACCCGGCGCTGCCCGAGGACGAAGTGCTGCCGCGCGTCCTGTTCGGCCGGTCCTCGCAATCGTTGTCGGGCATCGAGGCGCTGCAACTCGCCAGCGCCGTCGCCACGCTGCTGGACGGGACCGGCGGCACGGCCGACCAGATCCGCGGCGCGGTAGGCCTGGACGTGCTGCGCGTCGAGACGACCGAGGGCGGATCGACCGCTGTCGTGGTCGGCCGCAACGTCGCCGAGGGCGTCTTCGTCGGCGCCGAGCAGCCGATCGACGGCGGCGAGACCAAGGTGAAGGTCGAGGTTGACGTGTTCTCCAACATCACCGTCGATGGCGAGGCTGGCGGCACCTCGGGCCCGTCCGTAGGTCTCAATTGGCGCAAGGACTTCTAGGCAGAAGCTCACCCAACGTCACGACTTGCATCGTGGTAATCAGGGACCGAATCCGCCAGCGGGACTATCCTCGCCAGCCAGGATGATACACTTAGCAGTAGCAGCATCGGCACGGATTGCCGGGTGCTTGGTCGATCTCGAAAGGTCCTTCTGGATGCAGACTATGATCGCTGCCTATCGCCACGCCCTGCCCGCCGTTCTGCTCTCGCTCATCCTCGCCACAGGCCCCGCGCTGCCCCCCGGGTCGGCCTCGGCGCAGATGCCGCCCAACCCACCGGTGCAGGTCGCGACGCCGCTCAAGGACATGGTGATCGACTACGACGTCTTCACCGGACGCTTCGTGGCGGCCGAGGAGGTGGAGCTGCGCGCCCGCGTCTCGGGCTATCTGGACGAGCAGCGTTTCGAGGACGGCGATCTGGTCGAGCAGGGCGATGTCCTGTTCGTCATCGACCAGCGCCCCTTCCTGAACGCGGTCGAGCGCGCCAAGGCGGCCGTCGCCTCGGCCGAGGCGGGCGAGCGGCTGGCCCAGATCGAGCTAGATCGCGCACTGCAGCTGGCCGAGCGCAATGTCGGCACCGTGCAGGATGTCGACCGCACCCGCGCCACGCTGACCCAGGCCCAGGCCGAGGTGCAGGTGGCGATCGCCGAGCAGATCTCGGCCGAACTGGATCTCGAATACACCACGATCACGGCGCCCTTCGACGGGCGCATCTCGGCCAGCACCATCGATGTTGGCAACCTGGTCGTCGGCGGCACCAACGGGACTACGCTGCTCGCCACGCTGGTCCGGATCGCGCCGATCCACTTCCTGTTCACCGGCTCGGAGGCCGACTTTCTGCGCTATGCCCGCATGATCCCGCTGGAAGGTCGGCCCTCCGGCAGCGGCGCCCAGCCCCCGGCCGAGATCCAGGTGCAGGACGAGCAGGGCTTCCCCCATCCAGCCTATCTCGACTTCGTCGACAACCGGCTGAACCCGAATTCCGGCACGATCCAGGTCCGCGCCGTGGTCGAGGAGCCGGAAGATGTGCTGGTGCCCGGACTGTTCGGCCGCATCCGGCTGCAGGGCTCGGGCCCCTTCGAGGCATTGCTGGTCCCTGACGAGGCGATCCTGTCCGACCAGGCCGCCCGGATCGTACTGGTCGTCAACGGCGATGGGATCGTCCAGCCCGTCCCAGTCCAGACTGGGCCGCTGCACCGGGGCCTGCGCGCCATCACGGGCGGGGGCCTGACCGAGGACATGCAGGTGATCGTCGCCGGCGTGATGCGCGCCCGCCCTGGCATGGGCGTCACCATACAGGAGACCCCGCTGGCCTTCCGCGACGACAGTCGCGCCGGCGATATCGGCGGCAACTGACGATGGGCCGCTTCAGCCATTTCTTCATCGACCGGCCGATCTTCGCCACGGTCCTGTCGATGCTGCTGATCCTCGCGGGCGCGCTGTCTTACTTCTCGCTGCCCGTCACGCAGTATCCCGAAATCGCGCCGCCCTCGGTCTCGGTCACCGCCAGTTTCCCCGGCGCCTCGGCCGAGACGGTGGCCGATACCGTCGGCGCGGTGATCGAGGAGGAGGTGAACGGCGTCGAGGGCATGCTCTACATGACCTCGCAATCGACCGGCGACGGCAGCTACAGCCTGTCGGTCACTTTCGATCTCGGCACCGATATCGACCAGGCACAGGTGCTGGTGCAGAACCGCGTCGCGGCCGCCGATCCCCGGCTGCCGGAAAGCGTGCGCCGCCAGGGCGTGGTGACCGAGAAATCGTCGCCCGACCTGATGATGGTCATCCATCTGCTCTCGCCCGACGATACGCGCGACCAGCTCTACATCTCGAACTATGCCAACGCGCAGATCGTCGACCGGCTGCGCCGCATCGACGGCGTCGGCCGCGCCACGGTGTTCGCCGAGCGGGCCTACTCGATGCGCGTCTGGCTCGATCCGCAGCGCGTCGCCGCCAGCAACCTGACCGTTGGCGAGGTCGTCGCCGCCCTGCAGGCCAACAATGCCGAGGTTGCCTCGGGCGTCATCAACCGCCTGCCGGTCGAGGAACAGGCCGCCTACGAGCTGCAGGTGACCACCGCCGGCCGCCTGGTCGCGCCCGAGGCCTTCGCCAGCGTCGTGGTGGCAACCGACGAGGACGGCGGCACCATCCGGGTCGGCGATATCGGCCGGGTCGAGCTTGGCGCGCAGTCCTATGCCATCAACGGCTATCTGGACGACGACACCGCGCTGCCTATCGGCATCTTTCAGCGCCCGGGCTCGAACGCGCTGGAGACGTCGGACGAGATCATCGCGCTGATGGATCTGCTGGCCCAAGATTTTCCATCGGGCCTAGAATACACCATCGTCTACAACCCCACCGAGTTCGTCGAGGCCTCGATCGACGAGGTCTATCAGACGCTGATCGAGGCGGCGGCGCTGGTCGCGCTGGTGATCCTGATCTTCCTGCAGTCCTGGCGAACCGCGCTGGTGCCGGTGATCGCGATCCCGGTCAGCCTGATCGGTACCTTCGCCGCCATGGCGGCGCTCGGCTTCTCGCTGAACCAGCTGTCGCTGTTCGGTCTGGTGCTGGCCATCGGCATCGTTGTCGACGACGCCATCGTGGTGGTCGAGAACACCGACCGCCACCTGCGCGAGGGCATGGCCCCGCGCGATGCCGTGCGCCTGACGATGACCGAGGTCGCGGGCGCGCTGATCGCCACCTCGCTGGTCGTGCTCGCCGTCTTCCTGCCGGTCGCCAACGTCACCGGCATCACCGGGCAGTTCTTCGAGCAGTTCGCACTGACCATCGCATCCTCCACCGCGATCTCGACGCTGGTCTCGCTCACCCTCTCGCCCGCGTTGGCGGCGCTGATCATGAAGGCCCCGGGCGAGCAGAGCGGCTCGGCCGTGATGCGCGTGATCGGGTGGCCGGCGCGGCAGTTCAGCCGCGGCTTCAACTGGGCCTTCGGCAAGGTCGAAGGCGCCTATGCCGGCCTGATCAAGCAGACGCTGCGGGTCGGGCTGATCATGATGGTGATCTATGGTGGGCTGATCTTCCTGGCCGTCGATCGCTTCACCACGGCGCCCGGCGGCTTTATCCCCGATCAGGACCAGGGCTATCTGATCACCGTGGTGCAGCTGCCGCCGGGCTCCTCGCTCTCGCGCTCGGACGCGGTCGCGCGCCGCGCCTCCGACATCATGCTTGAGCACCCGGCCGTGGCCCACACCGTGCCGATCGTCGGGCTGAACGGCGCGACCTTCACCAATGCGCCCGACAGCGCGACGATCTTCGTGCCGATGAAGGACTTCGCCTGGCGCGCCGCCAACGGCTATCCGGCCGCCCGGGTGCAGGGTGAACTGCAGGGTCAGCTGTTCGGCGCCATCCCCGAGGCGCTGATCTTCCTGATCCAGCCGCCCCCCGTGCGCGGCGTCAGCGCCACCGGCGGCTGGAAGCTCTTCGTCCAAGACGTGCGCGGCCGCGGTCTCGGCGCGTTGGAGGAGGCGGCCTTCGGCGTGGTCGGCGCCGCCAACGCCACCGAAGGCATCGCCGGCGCCTTCACCCAGTTCAACACCAAGACGCCGCGCATCTTCGCCGATATCGACCGCGTGAAGTCCGAGATGATCGGCGTCACCGCGGCCCAGGTGAACGAGACGTTGGAGGGCTATCTCGGCTCGGCCTATGTCAATGATTTCAACTTCATCGGCCAGACCTATCGCGTGACGCTGCAGGCCGACGGGCCGTTCCGCGACGATCCCGGCGATATCGGACAGCTGCGCACCCGCGCGGCGTCGGGCGAGATGACGCCGATCGGCTCGGTCGCAACCTTCACCGCCGATACCGGACCCTACCGCGTGGCCCGCTACAACCTGTTCCCCGCCGCGGCGGTGCAGGGCGGTCAGCTGCCCGGCGTCTCGACCGGCCAAGCCATCGCCCTGGTCGAGGCCGCGGCCGAGGCGTCGTTGCCCTCGGGCATGGCCTATGAATGGACCGAGCTCGCGCTGCAGGAGAAGCTGGCCGAGGGCGGCACCGCGGTGATCTTCGCGCTGGCGGTGCTGGGTGTCTTTCTGGTGCTGGCGGCGCAGTACGAGAGCTGGCTGCTCCCGCTCGCGATCATCCTGATCGTGCCGATGTGCATCCTGTCGGCGATGCAGGGCATCCTGTGGATGGGCCTCTCGAACGACATCCTGGCGCAGGTCGGCCTGGTCGTGCTGGTCAGCCTGGCTGCCAAGAACGCCATTCTGATCGTCGAGGTCGCGCGCCAGGCCGAGGATGACGGCCGCGATCGTGTCACTGCGGCGATCGAGGCCGCGCGCCTGCGGCTGCGGCCGGTGCTGATGACCTCGCTCAGCTTCATCCTGGGCGTCGTGCCGCTGCTGCTGGCGACCGGCGCGGGGGCGGAGATGCGCGTCTCGCTCGGCACCACCGTGTTCTTCGGCATGATCGGCGTGCTGGTCTTCGGCCTGATCTTCACGCCGACCTTCTACGTGCTGGTGCGCTGGTTCGGCGAGACCGCCCGCCGCCTGACGGGCATGCGAGGAGAGGCGACGCCCGCCGAGTGAGGGGGTCACCGCGGTAGCGGCCGGCACCGCGCCGGGCGTCACGGCGGGACCGGGCTCCGAGACCGGCCCGCCGATACAGCATCTTGGGGTCTATGCGTCCAAACGTCCCGCCTGTAGTATCAGGTGAGTCGAAATGGAGGATATGCGCATGGGCCAGGTGATCCTGTTGACGCAGCAGAAGGGTGGCGCCGGCAAGACGACGCTGCTGACCTCCCTGGCGGCCTTCATGGCCGGGCGTGGCCAGCGCGTAAGGCTCTTGGATCTGGACCCACAGCGCTCCGCCCTCGACTGGTCGCTCGCCCGACCCGCCGCCCTGCCCAAGATCGAGGCGATCGAGAGCGCTGAGTGGCGTGCCCGCTCCGATATCCAGGACGCGGCCAAGGGCGCTGACTGGACCTTCGTCGACGCGCCCGGCTCGGCCGACAGCCTGGGCCGTTCGGCGATGCGTGCGGCTGATTTCGCCCTGGTGCCCTGTCAGCCCTCGGCCGCCGATGTCTGGGCGACGCGCGCGACGCTGCACCATCTGGGCGAAATCGGCATCCCGCATGGCGTGGTGATGAACCGCGTGCCCCCGCGAGGCCGGGTGGCCGAGGCCGCGATCGCCGAGGCCGCGACCCTGGGCGCGCCGGTGATCGATGTGCGCATCGGCGCCCGCTCGGCCTTTGCGGAGGCGTTCATGACAGGGCGCGGGGTCAGCGAGCTTCGCCGTGCCGGCCGCGCCGTCGAGGAGATCGCGGCACTCGCCGATGCCCTTGCCGCACAGGTCGGCGCCACGGCCCCTGCCTGATCGCATCGCCGGTCGCCCGGTGGCCGCCTACCACCCTACGGCGGCGCGTTACCGATGCGAACCCCAGACCGTGCCGTCAGGGTCGTCTCGACGTCGGTTGCCAGGTCCGTCTGCGGGCCCCCCGTCCGTCCCCTTGCCCGGGCGCATCGCTTCCGCTTTTCTACGGCGCCGCACAATGCTCTAAGCGTTTGGGTGAGGGCCGCATGAACGGGCGCGCGATGGACGAGAGGCTGCCATACGAGAAGGGCTTCCATGTCTCATGGGAGCAGATGCACCGCGACAGCCGCGCGCTGGCGTGGCGTCTCGGCGGTCGCGGCCCGGGGCCCGAGGGCAGCTGGAAGGCCGTCGTCGCGATCACCCGCGGCGGCATGGTGCCGGCCTGCATCGTCGCGCGCGAGCTGGACGTGCGCGTCGTCGACACCATCGGCATCAAGTCCTACGACCACCAGACCCAGGGCGAGGCGCGCGTCCTGAAGGCGCCCGATCCCGCCATCGTCGGCGACGGCAGCGGCGTGCTGGTGGTCGACGACCTCGCCGACACCGGCCGCACGCTGCGCCTGATCCGCGAAAGCCTGCCGAAGGCGCATTTCGCGACGGTCTACGCCAAGCCGCAGGGCGCACCGCTGGTCGACACCTATATCACCGAGGTCAGCCAGGACACCTGGATCTTCTTCCCCTGGGACATGGCGCTCATGTATGTCGATCCCATCCGGGGCCGGGGCTGAGGGATCGGATGGCACCCCCCACGCCGCTTCTCGAGGTCGAGGGACTGACCAAGCGCTTCGGCGATTTCACAGCGCTCGACAGCGTGTCGCTTGAGCTCGCCGCGGGCGAGCGCCACGCCCTGGTGGGCGAGAACGGCGCCGGAAAGTCGACGCTGGTCAAGATGCTGTACGGCCTGCTGGCGCCCGATGGGGGCTCGATCCGCTGGCAGGGCCGGGCGCTCCGCCTCGCCAATCCCGCGCAGGCGCGGGCGGCCGGCATCGGCATGGTGTTCCAGCACTTTTCGCTGTTCGAGGCGCTGACGGTGACCGAGAACATCGCCATCGCCCTGCCGCAGCTGTCGTTGGGCGGTCTCGCCGAGCGCATCGATCAGGTCTCGCGCACCGTCGGGCTTGCGTTGGATCCCGACCGGCGGGTGCACAGCCTCTCGGCCGGACAGCGCCAGCGGGTCGAGGTGGTGCGCTGCCTGCTGCAGGATCCGAAGCTCCTGATCTTGGACGAGCCGACCTCGGTACTGACCCCGCAAGAGGCCGACACGCTGTTCGAGGCGGTGCGCCGGCTGTCCGACGGTGGCTGCGCGGTGCTCTACATCACCCATCGCCTGGCTGAGGTCACGGCGCTCTGCGACCGTGCGACGGTGCTGCGCCGGGGCCGGATGATCGGCCATTGCGATCCCCGGACCACGCCCGCCGGCGATATCGCCGAGATGATGGTCGGCACCAAGATCGCCCCCATCGCCCGGGCCGCGCCCGAGCCCGGCGAGCCCAAGTCGCGCCTGCGCCTCCGCGCGCTCAGTCTCAGCGCGCGCGAGACCGGCGGGCGGCGGCTGAAGGACATCTATCTCGAGGTGAAGAGCCACGAGATCGTCGGCATCGCCGGCGTCGCGGGTGAGGGCCAGAACGAGCTGGTGCGCGCGCTGACCGGCGAGATCCGCCTGCCGCTTCTGAAGGGCGCGATCGAGATCAACGGCAAGCGCGCAGCGCATCGCGACCCGGCCTCGCGCCGACGCCTCGGCGCGGGCTTCGTGCCCGAGGACCGCAGCCACCATGCCACCGTGCCCGCCATGGGCCTGGACGAGAACGTGATGCTGTCCCACCACGGCGAACCGCGCATGGTGCGGGCCGGCTTTCTGAACATGGCCGGTGCGCGCGCCTGGGTGGAGCGGATCCGCGACACCTTCGACGTGCGCGCCTCCAGCGAAACGCCAGCGGCGGCAAGCCTTTCCGGCGGGAACCTGCAAAAGTTCATCATGGGCCGCGAGATCCTGCGCCAGCCCCGGCTGCTGGTCGTGGATCAGCCGACCTGGGGCGTCGACGCGGCGGCGGCGGCGCGCATCCGTCAGGCGATCGTCGACCTGGCCGATGATGGCGCCGGCGTGCTGCTTATCAGCCAAGACCTGGACGAGCTGTTCGCCCTCAGCGACCGCATCGCGGTAATGTATCGCGGCCGCCTGACGCCGGCGCGGCCGACGGAGCGCCTGAATGCGCGCCTGGTCGGCCTGATGATGGCGGGCCCGAAGGTTGCCGTCCCG
>JBCCSW010000056.1:0-15093 GCA_039199465.1 Pseudomonadota bacterium | reverse complement strand
GCCATGGACGCCGACGCCAATTTCACGGCGCTGCGCTGAACGACGCTGTCGAATATGGGCGCCTATCTCTCGACCTTCGCGCCCTGCATCCCGACCTGGCTGCATGGCACGCTGCTGGCCGGCAACTACAGGACGCCGCTGATCTACACCAACGTGAAGGCGGTGTTCACCAACACGACGCCGGTCGATGCCTATCGCGGTGCGGGCCGTCCCGAGGCGACCTATCAGCTGGAGCGCACCATCGACAAAGCCGCGCGCGAGCTCGGCATGGATCCGGCTGAGCTTCGCCGGCGCAACTACATCCAGCCGGATCAGTTCCCCTATCAGACGCCGGTCGCCGTGCAGTACGACACCGGTGATTACGACGCGACGCTGACCAAAGCGCTTGAGCTGGCCGATGCGGCGGGCTTCGAGGCGCGGCGCCAGGAGAGTGCGGCACGCGGCAAGCTGCGTGGTCTCGGCATCGCCAGCTATATCGAGGCCTGCGGAATCGCGCCGTCCTCGCTGGTCGGCGCGCTCGGCGCCCGCGCCGGTCTCTACGAGGCCGCGACCGTACGCGTGAACCCGACCGGCTCGATCTCGGTCTTCACCGGATCGCACAGCCACGGCCAGGGCCACGAGACGACCTTCGCCCAGGTCGTGGCCGAGATGCTCGGCTGCGACGAGAATGCGGTCGACATCGTTCATGGCGACACCGCGAAAGTACCTTTCGGCATGGGCACCTATGGCTCGCGCTCGCTGGCGGTCGGCGGCTCGGCGATCTATCGATCGGTCGAAAAGGTGATCGCCAAGGCGAAGAAGATCGCCGCGCATTTGATGGAGGCTTCGGACGCCGACGTCACCTTCGAGGACGGCAAGTTCACCGTCGCCGGAACCGACAAGGTGGTCGCTTGGGGCGATGTCTGCCTGGCGGCCTATGTGCCGCACAAATACCCGATCGAGGAGATCGAGCCGGGGCTCGAGGAGACGTCGTTCTACGACCCGGCCAATTTCACCTACCCCTCGGGCGTCTACGTGGCAGAGCTCGAGGTCGACCCCGACACGGGCGTCACGACGATCCTGAACTTCACGGCCGCCGATGACTTCGGCAATGTCGTCAATCCGATGATCGTCGAGGGTCAGGTGCACGGCGGCCTTGCCCAGGGCATCGGCCAGGCGCTGCTGGAGGGCTGTGTGTTCGACGCGGACGGCCAGCTGAAATCGGCGAGCTACATGGACTATGCCATGCCCCGCGCCGCCGACTTCCCGATGTTCACCGTCGACCACAGCTGCGTCACGCCGTGTACGCACAACCCACTGGGCGTGAAGGGCTGCGGCGAGGCTGGTGCCATCGGCTCGCCCCCGGCGATCATCAACGCCATCCTGGATGCGCTGAACCGCGGCGGCTATGCGGTCGAACATATCGATATGCCGGCGACGCCGTCCAAGGTCTGGGCGGCGATCGACGCCGCCCGCCCGGCCATGGCCGCCGAGTGACGAAGGCGGGGTCGGTGCGCATGCCCCGACCCTTCCCCCGCTGAGACAACAAGGGAGATCACCCCGATGTACGCCTTCGATTACGTGAAACCGGCCAGCCTGCAGGACGCCGTCGCCGCCATGGGGCGCGAGGATGCGCAGGCCATCGCCGGCGGCCAGACGCTGATCCCGACACTCAAGCAGCGCCTCGCCCAGCCCTCGGTCCTGGTCGACCTGTCCGGCATCGCCGAGATGCAGGGCGTCTGCGAGAAGGGCAACGCCATCGCCGTTGGTGCCGGCACCACCCATCGCGCTCTGGCCACCGATCCGCTGGTGCAGGCCAAGATCCCGTCGCTGGCGGCACTCGCGGGCAATGTCGGCGACCCGCAGGTGCGCAACCGCGGCACGGTCGGCGGGTCGATCGCGAACAACGATCCCTCGGCCTGCTACCCCGCGGCGGCGATGGCGCTGAGGGCTGTGATGCATACCTCGACCGGGCGCGCGATCGCCGCGGACACCTATTTCCAGGGCATGTTCGACACCGCGCTGGAGGAGGGCGAGCTCCTCGTCTCGATCGACTTCGCGGTGCCCGAGACCGGCAACTACCAGAAGTTCGAGCAGCCGGCGTCGCGCTTCGCCATGGTCGGGGTCTATGTTGCCAAGTTCGCCGAGGGCGTGCGCGTCGCAGTGACCGGTGCGGGCGAGGGCGGCGTGTTCCGCTGGGCCGAGGCCGAACAGGCGCTTTCAGCCGATTTCAACGCGGGCGCCGTGGCAGCGCTCAAGCACCCGGTCGAGGGCATGATCGGCGACCTGCACGCGACGCCGGACTATCGCGCCCATCTGATCGGCGTGATGACCAAGCGCGCAGTGGCGGCTTCGCTCGCCTGAGGCGGCGGCGTCGGGCGCTGCCGGCCAGCGCGCCAGACAATCAGCGCGCAGAGACCGCCTGTCGCGCTGACCGATGATGCGCCCATCGATGCTGGGCGTAGAGCGTCCGCGTCCATCCAAAGCATGGCCGATCCTGCCAGGCGTCGATCTGACGCCGGAGAGCTGGCGGGATCGGCAGATCGGCATAGTGGGGATGCTCGGGCGGCAGCACGATGGGCGCGAGCAGCGCCGCCGCCGTGATCTCCAGCCGACCGGGCGGCGCCTCGGCCGCGGCGAGCACCCCGCCGGTCACGAGACCGTCGATCCAGTCGAGCTCCGCCTCGATCTTCGGCAGTTCGGCGCGCGCCCGCTCAGGGCCCAGCGCCATGCCGTGGACCATCGCCCGGCGCATCACCGGCCAGGTGAGCCGCAGGCCGATCCGCTCGACGGTTCCAAGGCCCGCCGAGAAGATCCGGCGCATGCCGCGCGGCGCGACCGGCAACGTCTCGGAGTAGTACCAGTGCACCAGCGGTCCGGCGAAGCGGTCGTCGAGACGGGCCTCGATCATTGGATCGCCGCCCGTGGGCAGCGCGGCCCCGGATACGCGGCCGTTTGCGTGCTCAGCGATCGCCCAGTCGATGATCTGCGACGACCCCTGGATCAGCGTCCCGTCGGCGAGATGCAGCAGCGGCACGGTACGTTCGGCTGCGCCGAGCCGGCGGAGGACGCGCACATGCGCACCGGGCGCCACGGCGCGCAGGTGGTGGCGGATGCCGATCCGGTCCAGCGCCCAGCGCGCCTTTTCGCAGTAGTGCGAGATCGCGAAGACCAGCAGCGTCGGCTCGTCGGCACCCATTGCCATGTCGCAGCGTTTCCCAATCGGCCGCGCCGACCCGCCGGCGGACACCGTATCCGAACGGTCGAAGACAACCTTCTGGTTTGGCGACGCGTTGGCAATCCGGGCGTCGGACTTTCGTCGGGACGTGGCATTTGGGGCGGCGCGGGGCCTTGAACGGCGACGCGCAGATCACGGGGTTGACCGCCGCGACCGCCTTCCCATCTGGCGGAAACCCCTGATCACAGAACCGAGAGCACCATGACCGCATCCGCCGAAAGCTCCCCCGACGCCATCACCGAGAAAGCCGAGCAGCGCCCGGACCGCACACCGACCTGGATCCGCGGCGGCTATATGCTGTTCTTCGTGATCGCCTTCAGCCTGGCGCAGACACTGCACACAGTGATCGCCGTTGCGCAGTTCCTGCACATGCTGATCTTCCGCGAGGCGAATACCCATGTTGCGGCGTTCGGCGGCTCGCTGGCCGAATGGGCCCGGCAGACCTCGCGCTTCCTGACCTGCGCCGACGAGCAGAAGGCCTGGCCCTTCGCCGATTGGCCAAAGCCGCGCGACTGACACGAGCACCGAAGGCTTCCCCCAAGGGCTGCTGCCCAGAGCACTATGCCGAGGGAGGGCCTGCAGTATCGTGGGCGGCCGGACCGAGGCCGTCCCGCTCAGGCCGGCCGGGCGGCCGTAGGCTTGCTCATACGGCGCGGCACGATTTCGGCCTCAGTGGCCTGGACGACCGCGATCGCCTCCTTCAGCCGGCCATGCGCCGGCGACTTCTCGCAGACCGGATCGGCGGCGCTTGCGTCGCCGGCATAGGCCATCGCCTGACAGCGGCAGCCGCCCCAGTCGATCTCGCGCCGCTCGCAGCCCGAACAGGGTTCGGGCATCCAATGGGTGCCGCGATAGGCGGTGAAGGCCGAGCCCGTCTTCCAGATCTCGATCAGCGAGCGGTCGGCGACGGACTCGAAATCCAGCGTCGGAATGCTCTCGGCGGCATGGCAGGGCAGCACCTTGCCCTCGGGCTTGATGCAGAGACCCATGCGCGCCCAGCCGCCCATGCAGGGCTTGGGGAAACGCGCATGGTGATCCGGCGGCACGTAGTCGATCACCAGCCGGCCCTTCAGGCGCACGCGTGCCTCGGCGACCGTGCGGCTGGCGGCGCGGGCCTGCGCCTCGGTCGGCATCAGTGCCGCGCGGTTGATCGAGGCCCAGCCGTGATACTGCGTGTTTGCGACCTCCAGCCGGCGCGCGCCGAGGTCGACGGCAAGCTGGATGGTCTCCTCCAGCCTATCGAGGTTCAGGCGGTGCATCACCGCATTGACCGTCAGCGGCAGGCCCTCGTCGGTCACCCAACGCGCGACGCGCATCTTGGTCTCGAACCCGCCGCGATAGCCGCCGATGCGGTCCGCGCTCTCGGCATCGACGCCCTGCACGGATAGCTGGACATGGTCCAGACCGCGCGCGACGCAGTCGGAGAAGGCGGCCTCGGTCAGGCCGACGCCCGAGGTGATGAGGTTGGTGTAGAGCCCCGCCTCCACCGCGCCGCTGACCAGGGCCGGCAGGTCCTTGCGCGCCGCCGGCTCGCCGCCCGACAGGTGGACATGCAAGACGCCCATGGACGCCGCCTCGCGGAACACGCGGATCCAGGTTTCGGTATCCAGCTCGCCCGAGCGGCGGGTGAGCTCGATCGGGTTCGAGCAGTAGCCGCAGGACAGCGGGCAGCGATGCGTCAGCTCGGCCAGCATCGCGACCGGGATCGGCACCGCTTCGACGGTGCGCGCGGAGGGATTGATCGCCGTCGTCTCGTTCATCGCCGCCTCACTTAAGGGCCACCATGCCGCGTTCGTGCATTTGTACCAGAAAAGCGGTCGCATCAGTGGCGATCTGTGCCCGGGGCGCCTGGAACTGCGCCACCAGGTGATCGACCACGCCGTCGAGGCTGCGCTGGCCGTCCAGCGCCTGCAGGACATGGGCGCCGACGGGATCGAGCTTCATCGCCCGTTCGGGCGCGAGCAGGAACCAGGACTTGCGGATATCGCAGTGGCGGAGCCTGACGCCGCGCGGCAGATAGGGCACCGCTTCGGCCGCGATGGCCGGGCGCGGCGCCTCGGGTGGCGCGGTGGCCTTCAATGCCGCCGCGGCGCTCACGCGGCTGCCCTGACCGCCTCGCCCGGTGCCCAGGCGCCCGGGACAGGATTGCCGTCGACATAGGCATGCTCGATCGCGTCGAGCTGCGCCCAGAGCATCGAGCACTTGAAGCGCAGCGCCTCAAGCGCGCGGTCCTGCTCGTCGAGCGTCAGCGCGTGTTGCCTGACATAACCGATGGCGAAATCTGCGTCGCGCGGCGCCTCGGTCAACCGGTTCTTGAAATAGCGCAGCGTGTCTTCGCTCACGAAATCATAGTGTTGCAGCATGCCGGTGACGCGCTGCTTGATGATCATCGGGCTGAACATCTCGGTCAGGCTGGACGCGATCGCCTCCAGCAGTGAGCGCTCGGCGACGAAGTGCAGATAGGCCTCGCAGGCAAAGCGCACGGCCGGCAGCGCGCCGCGCATCGAGGTGACATAGGACCGCTCGAGCCCCAGCCCGTCGGTCAGCGCCAACCAGCGGCGAAGCCCGCCCTCGGGGTGATCGTCCATCTCGCCGTCATGATCGATGACCCGCTGGCGCCAAATCCGCCTGAGCACGGTATCGTCCATGCGGGCCAGGATGGCGCTGTCCTTCAGCGGCACGACACGCTGGTAGCAAAAGCGATTGAGCGCCCAGGCCCGCACCTCGTCGATCGAGCAGCCGCCGGAATGCAGACGCCGATGGAACGGGTGCAGGTGGTGATAGCGCTCCTCGCCAATGGCGCGCAGCGCCGCCTCCAGCGCGTCGGGGCCGAGCGGGCCGTTGGCGAGCTCAGGGCTCGCGGGAATGTGGCTCATAGCGCGATCTCCAGTCCGTCATGCGCGACGGTCCAGCCCGCCGCCTCCACCTGGGCACGCTCGGCACTGCCGACAGCCCAGACCGGGTTCGTGTTGTTGATATGGACATAGACGCGGCGCGTGACATCCAGCCCCTCGAACGCGGCGAGCGAGCCGTCGGGGCCGGCCATGGCCATATGACCCATGCGCTGCCCGGTCTTCGGCCCGACGCCGGCGCGGATCATCTCGTCGTCGTGGAACACGGTGCCGTCGAACAGCACGAGCTGGGCACCGCGCAGCCGGTCGGCCAGCGCCGGGATCATGCGTGCGCAGCCGGGGATGTAGAAGGCGCGCCGCTCCTCCGTGGCAAGCTCGACGCCGACCGTCTGCTCGCCCATAAGCGCGGTGTCGACACTCTCGCCCTCCAAATACAGCGGCACCTTGCCCGGCACCGCGAACAGCGTCGCGGTCAGGCCCGCCAGCACCTCGACCGGCTGATCCAGCGCGATGGCGCGGCGCGGGACGACGTCGCGGTTCACCGCCTCGAAAATCGGATTCTGGTCCAGAACCGCATGGATCTCGCCCGTGGCCCAGAGGTCGAAACCCGTCCCCTCGCGCAGCGTCAGCAGACCTGCGACATGGTCGATATCGCCATTGGTCAGCAGCACGGCGGCGATCGGCGAGTTCCTGAGGCCGTCGTCGCGCCGGGGCTGCAGGGCCGGCGTCGCCATGATCTGCGCGCGAATATCGGGCGAGGCGTTCAGCACCAGCCAGCTTGCGCCATCGGCCGAGACGGCCAGGCTGGACTGCGTTGCGGCCGGCGCGATGGCACGGTGGTGACTGTCGCCCACCCAGAACGACGCGCTGTTCGTCGCGGCGCAGTTCCATTGCGGCAATCCACCGCCGGCCGCCGCGCCCAACACGATCAGGCGCATGGCTGACGATCCCCGTCCGGTCTCGATACGCGTGCCATCTCGTGACTGTCGTGTCGGCGGCGCGGCCGGTCAACGGTGGCAGGGGTGAACTTTCGTGCCGGCCTATCCTGATAGAACGTCATGTCACTCGGGCATCGTGACCGTGATCTCGATCGAGGCGTACCAGGCCGACAGGTCGTCGATCTGCGCATCGCTGAGGCTGCCCGCGATGATCGACATGATCTCGTGTTGGCGTTTGCCCGAGCGGAAGTTCTGCAGCTGTGTGCGCAGGTAGACCTCGTTCTCGCCTGCGATATGGGGCGCGATCGGGATACGCGAGAGGCCGTCGAGCCCGTGGCATTGGGCGCATTGGCGCGCCAGTTTTCGCCCTTCGACCGGATCGGCGGCGTGGGCCGGATACGCCGCCGCTGCCAGCATGGCGGCCGCCAGCAGGGTAGGTTTCATGGTCGCTCTCCCCTTGGCCGTCATGGCGGCTGTCCAGGCGGGATGGCTGATGGCCTTGGTGAGAATGCCGCGGGGCCGGTCAGCCCTGCCCCGCGGCGCTAGTGGTCGATGCCCCTACTCGGCCGGCAGGCCCACATAGGCGATGCGGTAGAGCGCGCCCGCCAGGTCGTCCGACACCAGGATCGACCCGTCGCGCATCTGTGCGACATCGACCGGGCGGCCCAGATACTCGCCCGTCTCGGCCAGCCAGCCTTCGGCGAAGGGCACGGTCTGGCCCGCGCTGCCGTCCTCGTTAATCGGCGTGAACATCACCCGGGCGCCGACCGGCTCGGTCCGGTTCCACGAGCCGTGCTGGGCGTGGAAGATCCCGCCCTGATACTCCTCGGGGAACATCGTGCCGGTGTAGAAGACCATCCCCAGATCGGCGGCATGGGCGACCTGCTCGACCTCGGGGAAGACCAGCCCATCCGGCGGCGTCTCGTCCTGATAGTCGGCCGTGCGCACCTGGCCGCCGCCATAGTAGGGGAAGCCGAAATGCTGGCCGGCCTCGGTCTGGCGGTTCAACTCGCCCGGCGGAATGTCGTCGCCCATCCCGTCGACCTGGTTGTCGGTCCACCAGAAGTCGCCGTTCGCCGGGTTGAAGTCCTGCCCGACCGAGTTGCGCACGCCGTAGGTGTATACCTCGCGCTCGGAGCCGTCGGTGTTCATCCGGACGATGCCCCCGATGCCGACCTCGTTATAGAGGTCGTACTTCTCCTTCGGGTGCACGTTGAAGGGCTGGCCAAGCGAGATGTAGAGCTTCCCGTCCGGGCCGATATCGCAGACGCGGGCGGTGTGGTTGAAGCTCTCCTCCTCCTCGGGGATCAGCTCGCCATCGGCGACCACGGTGATCACCGCCACGTCCGGGCTCTCATAGAAGAACTCGGCCGCCGGGAAGTTTAGCACGCGGTTGCGCTCGGCCACGAACAGAAAGCCGTCCGGCGAGAAGCAGACCCCGTTCGGGATATCGAACGAGATCGAGGGCGCGAAATTCTTCACCTCATCGGCAACGCGGTCCTTGTCGCGATCGGTGACAACCCAGAGATCGGTCTTGCGCGTACCGACGAAGGTGGCGACGCCCTGCGGGCCCATCGCGATATGGCGGGCATCCGGCACCAGAGCGTAGAGATCGATCTCGAAGCCCGGCGGCATCTCGATCTTGGCCAGGGTCGCGCGGATGGCGTCGGCCGCGGGCCCGGACTGGTCGACGAACTTGAAGTCCGTCACGCCGGTCGCCTGCATGGCGCCGAGCCGCTCCATATTGTCCGACGCGATGGCCGGCACCGCCAGAAGCGCCACCGATGCGGCGAGCAAGGTCCTGATAGTCATAGAAAAGCCTCCCTTTTCGACGTGTCGAGCCCGCCGGTTCAGCCGACGGTGCCCCAGGCACTGATTGTTGTGCGCCAAAGCCTGCCCCAGAGTAAGACAACCCACAAGTGAATTACCCATGTCAGGCCCAGGCGGGCTGCGCCATGGCCGGCCGCGTCCGACCTGCCGCATTGCTGCCAACAAGGACGGGCACTTGATCTTCCCGCACTGCGCACCCGTTTTCGACTAGTCCGTGCATCAGCTCCGGGAAGCCATCGTGAACGCGAAGACCGACAACACTCAGGAATTCCTGCCGCCCGTCTGGTTCGAGGAGCTGGGATCGAGCCTGTCGATCCGCTCGCATTTCGCGCTGTCCGGCAATGTGCGCGACCTGTTTCCGGTGATCGGCGCAAACGGCGTGGTGTTCGTGTCGTTCGAGACCGCGGTCTGGCAGGTGCTCAAACGCCGCGGCTATGCGCTGATGCTGCGCCACGACCCGGTCGAGGGCCTGCGCCTGCATGCGGATTGCGACCAACGCTATGAGGAGATCCTGCGCGATATGGGCTATCCGCTCGGCCAGGTCGCGCAGACGCCCGCGGCCCTGCAGGGCATGCTGGCGCCGATCATCGCCGACGGCCGCCTGCCGATCGGCGTGCTGGTCGACTACACCTCCTCGATGATGCACCACCCGCGCACCGAGGTGGAGCATATGTTCGTCGCGATGGACAAGGTCGCCCGCGCGCCCGCGCCGAACCGGCCGAAAAGCGCCAAGCCGATGCCGCGGCGGAACCCGATCCTATGGATCGTCGACCGTCCGGGCGACATGCCGGAATGGTTCGTGACTAACAACGCGGCGACGCGCGATCTGTGGATCGGGCTGCCGGATCTCGGCGACCGCCTGGCCTTCTTGGGCTCGCTGGCCGGCCACCTGCACGACCACGCCACGCTCGATGCCGCGACGCGGCAGGAGAAGCTGGAGGCCATGGCGGTCAAGACCGAGAGCCTGACGTTGGTCGATCTCCGCTCGATCGTGCAGCTCGCCCGGTCCGAAAAGATGGGGGTCGTCGGGCTCGAGGATGCGCTGCGCAGCTATCGCATCGGTACGACCCGCAACCCCTGGACCAGCCGGGTCATGCGCGGGCGCATCCGCAACGCGCGCGAGGTGCTGGAGAACCGCGTCAAAGGTCAGCCGCGCGCGCTCGACAAGACCATCGACATCATGATCCGCTCGATCATGGGGTTGTCGGGGGCGCAGACCTCCTCGCGCGGGAACCGCCCGCGCGGTGTGCTGTTCTTCGTGGGCCCGACCGGTACCGGAAAGACCGAGCTTGCCAAGTCGATCACCGAGGTGATGTTCGGCGACGAGACCGCGATGTGCCGCTTCGACATGTCGGAATTCATGGGCGACGAAGCGATCAACCGGCTGATCGGCCCGCCAGTCGGCACGCCCGGCTACCAGGCCGGCGGCGAGCTGGTGAATACCGTCCGGGCCAAGCCGTTCGCGGTCTATCTGTTCGACGAGATCGAGAAGGCCAACCCGCGGATCATGGACGCCTTCCTGCAGATCCTGGACGACGGGCGCCTGTCCGACACCCGCGGCGAGACCGGCTTCTTCTCCGAGGCGCTGATCATCTTCACCTCGAACATCGGCATGGTCGGCGGCGACAAGACCGCGAATTCGGGCCAGAACGTGCTGCCCTCAGACAGCCGCGAGGTGCTGGAGGAGAAGCTCGTCCGCGCCGTTGCCGATCACTTTCGCTATAACCTGAAGCGGCCCGAGCTGTTCAACCGCATGGGTCAGAACATCGTCCCCTTCGAGTTCATCAACCCCCGGTCGGCCGTGGTGATTTTCGACGGCGTGCTGCGGCGCGTGATCGCCGCCGTGGAAGAAATGCATGGCGTGACCGTGACGCTGGAGGACTATGCCCGCGCCCAGCTTCTGGAGCTTTGCACCACGGAGCTGAACGATGGCGGGCGCGGCATCGGGAACCGGGTGGAGACGTACTTCATCAACCCGCTCTCGCGGCTTCTCTTCCGGGAGGACGGGGCTGAGGAGCTTCGCATCGCTGAGCTTCGCCAGGACGGGAGCGACTACGAACTGGTGCCTCTTCGGGACGACGACGCGGAAGCCGAGACCGCCAGCGCCGCCGGCAAATAGCGCTCACGCCGCGTGATTGCTGCGGGTTGCGCACGGGCCTCGTGTTGCCACCCGCTGCTTGTGCGGGCCTGCCCAGCCGCCATGTTTGGGGCCCGGTCACTCCCTAATACGCCCTGGGGTGGCCGGACACCGCTCACCCGGCCGAGGGAGGTTGCCATGGCCCATGCTTATGCCGAAATCGCCTTCACCCCAGCCGTGCGCGCCGAGCAGGAGCGCCTAGGCAGCCGTGCGATCTATGCCCGCTCAGAAGGCGGCGACCCGTTCAACGATGTGCTGGGCGAGGCCGAGACGGCCTTCATCGCCACCCGGGACAGCTTCTATCTGGGCTCGGTCAGCGAGACCGGCTGGCCCTACATCCAGCACCGCGGCGGGCCGGAAGGGTTTCTGAAGGTGCTGGGGCCCCGCCAGCTCGGCTTCGCGGATTTCCGGGGAAACCGGCAATACGTGACGCTCGGCAACCTGAAGGGCGACGACCGGGTCTCGCTGTTCCTCATGGACTATGCCCGCCGGGGTCGCCTCAAGATCTTCGGTCATGCGCGGGCGACGGACGACCCGGCGGTGCTGGAGAGGCTCGCCCTGCCCGGCTATCGGGCGAAGGTAGAGCGGGGCATGCTGATCGATGTGGAGGGCTTCGACTGGAACTGCCCCCAGCACATCACCGAGCGCTTCACGCTGGCCGACTTCGAGACCGTGAGCGCCAAGCTTACGGACCGGATCGCCGAGCTGGAGGGCGAAGTCGCCCGGCTGAAAGCCGCCGCAAGCTGAACCGGGAGTGAAACGCAGTTTGACGCTGCGCCCGGCCTTTTGACGCGAGGCAGTGCCTGCCCTCCGCTAGGTTGCCCGCGATTGGAACAGCTACTTCGGGGGGCGCCATGCCCGTCTCCAAACGCTCCGAACGGGAAGCGCCGGGCGGGCGCAGCCGGCTCGAAACCTGGGAGGTCAGCGAGACCGCGAAGGTCTTCCACGCCCTCCTCCAGAAGGGTCCGTTCCCGACGCTTGCCTTCGACCAGGGCGTGTTGCTCGCGCGCGAGATCGAGGATGGCGTGGTGCGCGAGATCGTCGATACGATCCGTGTAGACACGGATGCCGGCGGGGCCGCGGCGGATCTCGCCGCCCGGGCGCTGTTCTTCGATTTCGTGGAGGGCATCCATACCGCGAGCCCCGGCGAGTTGCAGGACGGGATCCGCCAGCTCGAGCGCGGCTTTCGCCAGGGGGCGCGGGCAGCAGGCTTTGCGTCGCCGTTCTCGACCAACGATATCCGCATGGCCTGCCTTGCGATCGAGGCGGGGAACCTGGCGACGGGCTTCATCACCCGCGCGAGCCATGCGCTGGGGAATGCCCGGGAGCTCAAGCGCATCATCCGCCAGGTGAAGGGCGCGCTGCGGCGCTATGCGGGGGCGAACCCAGATGCGCTCGACGAGACCCCGCCGAGCACGCTGATCGGGCTTATCGGCCTCCATCTCGGTCGCTTCCGCGTGGGTCAGGGCTGTACGGGCTTCGCCGTGGCGCCGGACCGGTCGGCGGACGGGATGGGACTGCATGGCCGAAGCTTCGACGGTGCGTTCTTCACCTGGAACCGTCATCCCGTGGTGCATCTTGTGGACGAGCGCGGGCCGCATGATCCGCGCATCCGCTTCCGCTACGCAGCGCTCGGGACGGCCGGGCTGATCTATCCCGGCGGCATCTCGGGCGTGAACGAGGCGGGCATTGCGTGCTCGCTCCACCAGATGTCCACCACCACTTTCTCCACGGGCGCGCGGGGCGAGAACCGAACCATCGCCCCGTTCGTGCAGCAGCGCATCCTGCGCGAGGCAAAGACGCTGGGCGATGCGGTGAAGATCGCGAAGGAGACGAAGCATTTCGCGTCCTGGACCATCCTCGTCTCCGACGCGGCGAACGGGCGCAGCCTGCGCATCGAGCTGAACGGCCGGGCCGAGGACGAAGGCGGCGCGCGGGTGGCGGAGACGGGGCTCGAACCCCTCCTCGCGCAGTCGAACCATTTCATCCATCCCGACCTTGTGGAGCGGCTCGACGATCTCGGCGCGGGCAGCGCGCATTTCACGAAGACGCCGGGCAAGTTCCTCGAGACGCGGGCGCGCAAGAAACGCGTGGAGGCCGTGCTTGCCGGCCCTGCCTTGCATCTGCGCAGCGCGGCGGACCTGCTGGCCGACCACGAAGACGCGCTCCTCGCCGAGACGCCGGCGGCCATCGGCGGGGATGCCACCCGCGGCTTCGGACGGACGGTGGTGAAAGCCTACGGCGTGATGGCCAGTATCGCGCGCGCCGCACCGGCCAAGCCGACCGAGCTCTGGTTCACCACGGGCGAGCGCCTGCCGGGCAATCACAGCCGGTGGGCGGGCGTGGAGGTGGACTTCGCAGCCCACAGCGTGCGGCCGGCGCTCGATGGTCTGAGCTTCGCCGCCGACACGCTCTCCCCCGGCCGTCTTGCGGCGGTGGAGGCCTATGTGGGGGCGTTCGAAGCCATGACCCGCCCGAGGGGCGCCGATGGACGATATCTCGGCCGTCAGCCGACCCCCGTCGAGGAGCGCAGTCTTGCAGCAGCGGCCATCGCGATGCTGACCGATGCCATCGCGCTGAGCGAGCCGGAGAGCGGTCTCGACATCGCGCTCCGCTATATGCGCTTGCGGCTTCAGCAGGGGCGCGTGGCGGTCGACCATGAGAGCCAGGCCGCCCTCGCCGGCGAGGCGCTGGCGACCGCCGCCCCCCTTATCGCCGCCGCCGGCCGGGTGAGCGCGCCCTTCACCGATTGGGAGCGCGCCCTCGTGTTCCTCACGGCCGCTGCGGCCGCGAAGGAAGCCGGCAACGAAGCCTTCCCCCGCTTGCAGGCCGAGGCCGGCCAGCGGCTCGCCCGCGCCAAAGCAAGCATGCCCGAGGGCGGCGGGAACCATCCCGGCTTCCGCGCTTGGGACAACGTGATGAAAGAGCTCGGCGAACGCCGCAACCGCATCGAGCTGCCGGATATCGACTGGGTGACCGTGGAGTAGCGTCCACATTGAGCTGACGAAACGTCAGTATCCCGCGCTAAGGTCGCCTATCGAAACGACGGGAAGGAGACACCAATGTCGCTCAAGGACATGCTCGCACGGCTCCAGCAAGGGGGCGGGATCGAGAAGCTGGCCGCCCAGGTGGGCCTCGATGCCGAGACCGCCCGTAGCCTGGCCGACATGGTTGGCCCGGCCATCGGCACCGCCGCCAAGAGGCGCGCCGAGGCCGGCGAACTCGAACAGGTGCTTTCCCCCCTAAAGGGCGAGGACAAGGCCGTATACTTCGACGCACCCGAGCGGGCGGCGGAACCGGCTGCCCAGGCAGATGGCATGGCGTTCCTCGACCAGCTCCTCGGCTCACGGGAGGCCACCGAAAGGCTGACGGCGGCAGCGGCAGAGCGGAGTGGGGCCGCGCCCGAGAAGGCGGGCGCCTTCCTGCCCGGGCTCGCCGCAGCCCTTCAGGGCGGCATGCAGCGCGAAACACCCGACAGCAGCATCGACGACCTGCTCTCGGGCCTCCTGGGCGGCGGCGCAGGAGGAGGCGCAGGGGGAGGTGCAGGGGGCGGCGCAGGGGGCGGTCTCCTCGGCATGGTCATGGGGCTCATCGGCGGCGGCGCCAAGAACGGCACCGGCCAACAGAGCAGCGGCCTCGGCCCGCTACTCCAGATGCTCGATCGCGACGGCGACGGCTCACCGCTCGACGACGTGCTGGACATGGTGATGAAGCGCTGAGCAGGCCGCGCACCGCATGAAGGGCCCCCGGGGTGGGCGGGCCGAGGGTTGCGGGGCCCGCAGGGGCTCCGCAACACGAGGTACGCCGACCCCGCCTTCAGCGCATGCCGCCCCAGCCCGCGCATCGCCACCTCAGGCGGCCGTCATCTCCACGAGGCGGGAGGCGGTGCGGGCGAACTCGTATCTGCCCGCCCCTTCTCTATAGAGCGCGTCCGGCTGGGCGGCGGCGGAGAGGTAGAGCCGGCTCTTCGCCTCGTAGAGCGCATCGATCAGGGTCACGAAGCGCTTGGCCTCGTTGTTCTTCGCCCGGCTGAGCTCGGGCACGTCGTCGATCAGCATGACCTGGAAGCGCTCGGCGATGGCGAGATAGTCCGAGGGGCCGAGCGGCGCCTCGCAGAGG
>JBCCSW010000055.1:0-15110 GCA_039199465.1 Pseudomonadota bacterium | reverse complement strand
GGCCTGCTGCGCGTTGTCGCTATGCGTCTCGTCGGTCAGCGGGATCAGGCCACGCTCGACGAGATAGCCGCCGTTGGCCGATGCGTCCTCCGACACGAACTCGGCCACATACTCCATGATACCAGGCACGACGCCGACATGGGCGTTCTTCACATAGAAGTACATCGTGCGCGACAGCGGGTAGTCGCCCGTCAGGATGTTGTCGAAGGTCGGCACGGTGTCATTCACCGTAGCGCCCTTGATCGTCGAGGAGTTCTCCTCGAGGAAGCTGTAGCCGAACACGCCGACGGCGTTCGGGTTTTCTTGCAGCTTCGACACGATCAGGTTGTCGTTTTCGCCAGCGTCGACATAGACGCCGTCGTCGCGCATCTCGATCTCGACCTCCAGGCCGGCATCGTCGCAACCCTCTTCGAGCGCAAGCTCCTCGAAGGCATCGCGCGTGCCCGAGGAGGGCGGCGGGCCGAGCACCTCGATCTCGATCGCGGGCAGCGCCGGGTCGACGTCGGACCACATGACCGGGGCCGGCTCCATCGCGCCGGCGACCAGCGCCTGGCAGAGCTGCGCGCGGGTCAGGGCAAAGTCCGGCCCCGAGCGGTCGTTGGCGACGACGATGCCGTCATAGCCGACGAACACCTCGGTAATGTCGGTGACGCCGTTCGCCTGGCAGAGGTCGAACTCGCTGGTCTTCATGCGGCGCGATGCATTGGTGATGTCGGGGTGCTCGACGCCGACGCCCGCGCAGAACAGCTTCAGGCCGCCGCCCGAGCCCGTCGACTCGACGACCGGCGTCGGATTCGGGGTCGCATTGCCGAAGCTCTCGGCAACCGCGGTCGCAAAGGGGAAGACGGTCGACGAGCCGACGATGCGGATCTGGTCGCGGCCCTGCGCAGCGGCAGAGGTCGCCATGCCAGCGACGGCGAGGGCGGCGGCTGCCACGCCAATGCTCAGCTTGGTCACGGTTGTTGCTCCAATCTCTCGGATTCCTCCGGCGCCGTTCGAGGGGAACGAACGGCACACTCGTCGCACCCAGTGTGCGATGGCCGCCGCCTAGCCTGCGCGCATCACAATTTTATGACAGAAGCGCGTCATTCAGGTATCTCCGCAGCCACGCTTGCCTGCGCACTCAATCATCTTGTGGATATCGCCACACTGCCGCTGCGTCACTCAACGTCGGCCGGCTGAATTCGGTCGATGGGCAGCGTCAGTCCAGCGGCAACCAGATGGTGAAGCGGCTGCCGACCCCGATCGTCGAGTCGATTTCGAGCGTCCCGCGGTGGCGGTTCACGACGTGCTTGACGATCGCCAGCCCCAGCCCGGTGCCGCCACGCTCGCGCGAGCGCGACACAGACACGCGGTAGAACCGCTCGGTCAGCCTCGGCAGGTGTTCGCGCGCGATGCCGGGGCCGTCATCCTCGACGGCGATGCCGACCATGCCGCGCCGCCGGCCGGTACCGTTCAGCATCATGACCCTGATTTCGCTCATCGGCGGCGCGATCGGCTCGGCGGCCGGGCTGACCGCCGTCGCCATCCTGCTCTCGCTCTCGGCCGGACGGCCGTATTTGACGGCGTTCTCGATCAGATTGGCCACGGCCTGCGCCAGTTCCTCGCGCACGCCCGGCACGCGAAGCGCCCGGTTCGCCTCGTCGGCGAGGCCGGCCGCGCTCAGCACAAGCCCCTCGGCCCCTGCGGTCGGCCTCAGGGTCTCGACGACCTCGGCCACGACCAGCGCCAGGGGTTGAGGCTCACGCGGGCGCAGACGCTCGTTCAACTCGATCCGGTTGAGGGAGAGAAGATCCTCGACGAGCTGGCGCATACGGTCGGTCTGCGCCGCCATCATGGGCAGAAAACGCGCCTGCGCTTCGGGATCGTTGCGCCCATGGCCCAGCAGCGTCTCGATCAGGCCAGAAAGCGCTGCAAGCGGTGTCTTGAGCTCGTGGCTGGCATTGGCCACGAAATCGCGGTGCAGCACCTCGGCCTGGCGGGCCTGCGAACGGTCCTCCAGCGCGATCAAGACATCGGGCGGCGTGGTGCTGTTCTCGGCCTTGCCGATCGCCTTTAGGGGCACGGCATGGGCGGTCAGGTGCATCGCACCACGACGCTGCACGACAATATCGGCCTCGGCGGGAGTCCGCGTCCGGCGGACCTCGTCCACCGCCTCGATCAGGCGGGGGGTGCGCAGCGTCTCGATGGCGAAGGGCCGCTCGGCCACCTGGCCGAACAGCGCCCGACCGGCCGGGTTCACGAAGACCACGCTCCGATCGGCGGCAACGACGATGATGCCGAGTGGCATGCGCTCCAGCAGGATGCGCCCGTAGCCGAGCGGGAGGGCGCCGACGTGCTGGACGCTCCCCGTCGCGACGTCCCCGGTGGCGGTTGCGTCTGTCTCCGCCTCATCGCCGGTCGGTGGCTTGGCGCCGACACGGCTCAGTTCGTCGCGCTCCTGCAGCAGCGCACCCGCGACGGCCCCGACCGCCGCCGCCAGCGCGGCGACATAGGGATCGCCGGTGATCTGCGTCGCGGTGATGGCCCCAGCGCCGGCGCATAAACCGGGCATCAGGACGTTCCATGTCGCCTTGATCAACATCGAACGCGCATCCCTAAGGCCGTCCCAACCCTTTGCCCTTAGGCTGCTCCCGCCTCTCCCCGTGTGCCCGTGAGCACGGGGCGTTGTGGGCGCGACCTTCGCACGCAGGCGTCGACAATGCCGGTCCCTGCCATCATGTGTAGCACAGGGAGAGCAACGATGATCCGATACTCCATGCGCTGCAGCGAAGGCCACAGGTTTGAGGGGTGGTTTCGCGACAGCGACACCTTCGAGCGTCTGAAGTCCGACGGTCAGATTGCCTGCACCGACTGCGGCACCACCGCGGTCGAGAAGGACGTGATGGCACCCGCGCTGTCGCGCGGCCGCGCATCCAGTGCTGACAGATCGGACGCGGCCGCCAAGGCCAAGCCCGATGCGAAGCCGACGCCTGATCTCGCCGCCTTCCGGGCAAAGCTTGAGGCCATGTCCGACAATGTGGGCAGCGACTTCGCGGCCGAGGCGCGGCGCATCCATGCCGGTGAGGCGCCTGAGCGTCCGATACTCGGTGAAGCGACGGCGGCCGAGGCGAAGGCGCTGGTCAAGGACGACATTCCCGTGATGCCGCTGCCCTGGTGGAACCGTCGCGACGATTGACCAGCCCGCCCAGCACCGCGACCGGTGCGCGGACCGATCACCGATAAAGCTGACTTGTCCTGTCTCGGGCCCGGCCCTATAGCGCGCTCGGACCTCGGCGTCCGTCGATCCTCCGGAAACGCGCCCCATGCCCGACGATCTCGCAGATCCCCGGCCAGACCCCGCCCCCGACGCAGCCGCCGACGGCACGACCGCCAAGCCGCGCCTCGTGATGAAGTTCGGCGGCACCTCGGTCGCTGATATGGAGCGCATTCGCGCCGCCGCCGAACGCGTCGCCGTCGAGGTCGCGGCCGGCTATGACGTCATCGTCGTCGTCTCTGCGATGGCGGGCGAGACCAACAAGCTGGTGGGCCTGGTCGAGACCGCGGCCCGCGGGACAGAAGGCTCGAACCGCGCCAGCCTGTACGACGCCCGCGAATACGATGCCGTCGTCGCCTCGGGTGAGCAGGTGACCGCCGGCCTCATGGCGCTCGCGCTGCAGGAGAGGGGCGTCGCCGCGCGGTCCTGGCAGGGCTGGCAACTGCCGATCCGCACGACCGCGGCGCATGGCGCTGCCCGGATCGAGAGCATCGAGACCGAAACGCTGGCCGACCGCTTCGCCCAGGGCCTGCATGCCGTCGTGTCGGGCTTCCAGGGTCTCGGGCCCGACGGCCGCATCGCGACGCTCGGCCGGGGCGGCTCCGACACCTCGGCCGTTGCCCTCGCCGCCGCCTTCGCCGCCGAGCGCTGTGACATCTACACCGATGTCGACGGCGTCTACACCACCGATCCGCGCATCGAACGCCGCGCCCGCCGGATCGACCGCATCGGCTTCGAGGAGATGCTGGAGCTCGCCTCGCTCGGCGCGAAGGTGCTGCAGGTCCGCTCGGTCGAGCTGGCGATGCGCCACAACGTGCGCCTGATGGTGCGGTCCTCCTTCACCGGCGGCGCGGGCACGCTGGTCTGCCGCGACGAGGAGCTTATGGAACAGAACGTCGTAACCGGGATCGCCCATTCGCGTGACGAGGCGAAGGTCACCCTGCTGAAGGTGGCCGACCGGCCCGGCGTCGCGGCCTCGATCTTCGGCCCGCTGTCCGCAGCCAACGTCAATGTCGACATGATCGTGCAGAACATCGGCGCCGACGGCATGACCGACATGACCTTCAGCTGCGGCGCAGGCGAACTGGACAAGGCCCGCCACGCGCTGGAGGGCGCGCGCGAGGCCATCGGCTATCAGAGCCTGGTTGTCGACGACGCCGTGGCCAAGGTCTCAGTCGTCGGCATCGGCATGCGCAGCCACGCCGGCGTCGCCTCGAAAATGTTCACGACGCTGGCGGCCGAGGGCGTCAACATCAAGGTAATCACCACCTCCGAGATCAAGGTCTCGGTCCTGATCGACCGCAAATACATGGAACTCGCCGTCCAAGCTCTGCACGAGGCGTTCGGCTTGGCGGGGGATTAGAGGCAGGTCGGCCCATCGGTCTGCTGTGCGGACACAGTGGTGGACGTTGGCTGCTGGCGCTCAAAGTGTCGTTCGTGATTAGCTGCTCGACGGCACCCATGCCACTATTCTGCATGGCCCAAGACGGTACCGTACTTGCGGGTCGCCGCGTTCGCCTACGACCCTTTCGTCATTCGGATATTGCCGAGCGGCTGGCCCTTGGGCGGTCACCAGAGATCGTGCGGAGCTTTGGAGGCGACCCGGACGGGCTCGCACCATATGGAGAAGACGACGCCCGTTCGTGGGTGGAGGGAAACCTTGCGCATCCACTCTCCTGGGCGGTCGAAGTGGACGGCCGCTTACTGGGGGAGGCGCGTCTGGACAATCTTCGTCTGCACGATGGCCGGGCGCGCTTAGCGACCGGGCTCTATGATGTTGCTCTGCTTGGGCAGGGTCTGGGCCGAGAGGTGGTCAGGCTCGTTCTGTCGCACGCCTTCGGAACGCTGGGATTGAACCGGGTCGATCTGCGGGTGCTCGCATTCAATGAGCGAGCGAGACGCTGCTATCTTGCCTGCGGTTTCGTCGAAGAAGGGCGCGAGCGCCAATGCACGCGCATCGGCGAGGTCTGGCATGACGACATAATCATGGGCGTACTGGCTCAAGAGTACCAAGGACACGCGCGTTAGCGCCGTCTACTGGGAAACCCGACCCTTGTTTGCGGCGCAGCATTGGACGTCGTGGGTTTAGAACGCCCCTTGCGACAGGCAGCGTCCCATCCCGTGCGAGGGGGTTGCTCCGTGCCGTCCCACGTCGCAGACAGGCCAGACCGTGCCGACCCGCTCGATTACGACCGGTGGCGCGGTGCCGGCGCGGCCGGGCACGAGGGAGGCGGCAGTCGATGACCGAGCTGCACAGGGGGCATGAGAAGGGCGGCTCGCGGGCGCTTCTTCGCACCCTGCGCGCGGTCATGGCGCGCCCGGGGGACGGTCAGCAGCGCCTCGATAAGGTCGTACAGCTCGTCGCCTCGAACATGGTGGCCGAGGTCTGCTCGATCTATCTGAAGCGCGACGAGCGCACGCTCGAGCTCTGCGCTACCGAGGGTCTGAAATCCGACGCTGTCCATGCCGCGCGGCTGCGCGTTGGACAGGGCCTCGTAGGGCGCATCGCGGCCTCGGCCGAACCCTTCGCGACGGACGACGCGCAAAGCGCGCCCGGCTTTCGCTACCTGCCCGAGACGGGGGAGGAGATCTTCCGCTCGTTCGTCGGCGTGCCGATCCAGCGGCTTGGCGAGGTCATGGGCGTGCTCGTCGTGCAGAACGAGACCGCGCGGCGCTACACCGATGATGAGATCGAGGCGCTGGAGGTCGTCGCGATGGTCATTGCCGAGATGGCCGAGGCCGGCGCCTTCCTCGGCTCGGACGGCATCCAGGCCGGTGCCGGCCGGCGCCGCGGCGCGCTGATGATCGAGGGCAGCGCCGCCTGCGACGGCATCGTCGAGGGCGTCGTCCATCTGCACGAGCCGCGTCTCGTCGTCTTCGACCCTATCGCCGAGGATCCCGAGATCGAACGCTCCCGGCTCGACAACGCGGTCGAGGCGATGCGCGACGATATCGATCGGATGATGTCGCATGGCGGCTTGGGCGCCGCCGAGGAGCATCGCGACATCTTCGAGGCCTATCGCATGTTCGCCCGCGACAAGGGCTGGATGCGCCGGCTGACCGAGGCGATCGACGGCGGTCTTGCGGCCGAGGTCGCGGTCGAGAAGGTCCAGTCGGCCGTGCGGGCGCGGATGGAGCGGGCGACCGATCCCTATCTTCGCGACCGGCTGCACGACCTCGACGACTTGGCGAACCGGCTGCTGCGCTATCTGGTCGGCGGCGATCCGTCCGACGAACTGCCGCAGGATGCGATCCTCGTGGCCCGCAACATCGGCCCTGCCGACCTGCTCGACCATGCCGGGCGCATCCGCGCCGTCGTGCTGGAGGAGGGGTCGGTTTCGAGCCACGCCGCCATCGTCGCCCGCGCCATCGACATCCCGATGCTCATCGGCTGCGAGCGGGTGACCCGCGATGCCAATCCGGCCGACCGCATGGTGGTCGACGGCGACCAGGGCCGCGTGCATCTGCGCCCCGAGCCGAGCGTGCTGACGGCGTTTCGCGAGAAGATCGCCCTGGAGAAGCAGAATCGCGCGCTCTATCGCAGCCTGGCTGATCGGCCCGCCACGACCGTCGACGGCAAGACTGTGGCGCTGCGCATGAACGCGGGCATCCTGGCCGACCTGCCGTCGCTGCAGCAATCGGGTGCCGAGGGTGTGGGCCTGTTCCGCACCGAGCTGCAGTTCATGATCCGCGGCAGCCTGCCTGGGCGCGAGATCCAGGCGGCGCTTTACGACCGTGTGCTGTCGGCGGCGCAGGGCAAGGACGTGGTGTTCCGCACGCTGGATATCGGTTCGGACAAGATCCTGCCCTATGCCAAGCGGATCGAGGAGCCGAACCCAGCCCTCGGCTGGCGGGCGCTGCGGGTCGCGCTGGATCGGCCGCTGCTGTTTCGCATGCAGATCCAGGCGCTGCTGCGCGGCGCGCGGGGACGGGCGCTCAGCGTGATGTTCCCCATGGTGACCGAGGCTTGGGAGTTCCACGAGGCCTGCCGCCTGTTCCGCGCCGAGGTCGCGCGCGAGAAGGCGGCCGGCAGGCCCGCGCCGCGGCGCCTGCGCCTCGGCCTGATGCTGGAGACGCCGAGCCTCGTCTTCGCCGCCGACAGTCTGTTCGAGACCGCAGATTTCGTCTCGGTCGGGGGCAACGACCTGCTGCAGTTCTTTTTCGCGGCCGACCGGGAGAACGAGCGGGTTCGCCGCCGCTATGACCTGCTGAACCACTCGGCCCTTTCGATGCTGCGCCGCGTCGTCGAGCGTTGCGACGCGGCCGGCACGCCGGTCTGCTATTGCGGCGAAGCAGCGGGTCGACCGCTTGAAGCCATAGCGCTGGCGGCGATCGGCTTTCGCGAGCTGTCGATGCGCCCGGCCTCGATCGGCCCCGTCAAGCGCCTGCTGAGAGCCTGTGACCTGTCTGACGTTCAATCGGTTATCCGTGCCTCGGCGGGTGACGGCGAGGCGTCGGCCCGGGCCAAGCTGCGCACCTATCGGGCTGGGCTGTCGCTCTAGGCTGAGCGCCCGTTGCTCATGGTCCGCGCATTGGGGCCTGCAGCCACACGGCGACCATTTTCGAAGCCGAGTATCACCGCCAACGCATGCACGCCCGGACGGCTGAGACGGAATCGATCGGCGTGGGAGTTGGAGCGGGGAACGCTGGATCAACGCTCGATCGCTGAGCGGGGAGGCGCTGGATGACGCATCTGCGATCCGTGAGACCGAGCTGTGTGCACGGCGTCGGCCGCTGCTACACTCTCGCTTTGTGGGAACAGGGGATCGCCATGCCACGGCAACAGGGCCGCAGCTGGAAGCACGTCATCGCCGACCGTGGGCGGAACCCTTCATGACCAGATCCCCTGCCATGGGCCTCGGCGCCGTGCTTGCCATCGCGGCGGCAGTCCTCTCGGCCGTGCCGTCGATGGCGCTGGATCTCGACCGGCGGCGCATGCTGACGACGCAAGAGCACGTGCCGTGGAAGGGCGTCGGCCGCGTGAATGTCGCGGCCCGATCCGAGCAGTCGATGTGCACCGGCACGCTGATCGACGCCGATCTCGTCATCACCGCGGCGCATTGCGTCTACTCCAACCGCACCGGGCTTCGCCATGCGCCCGGCAACATCCATTTCGTTGCCGGTTGGCGGCGCGGCACAAAGGTGGCCCATCGTCTCGCCACCGAGGTGATCGTCCATCCCGGCTATCTGCACGGCACTGGCGTGACGCTCGACCAGATCGGCGTCGATGTGGCGCTGATCCGGCTTGAGAGCCCGATCCCGCAGGACGTCGTGCCGGCCTTTCCGATCAGCGGCGCCGCCTCGCGCGGCAGCGATCTGACGCTGATCAGCTATCGACAGGACCGGGCGCACGCCCTGACCCGCCAGGACGGCTGCGACATCAAGGGCACCGACGACCGCGTCTTCGTCCTCGGCTGTGACGTCACCTTCGGCGCCTCGGGCTCGCCCCTATTCGCCGAGATCGACGGGCGCCCGCGCATCGTCGCGGTGATCTCCGCCAAGGGGCAGGACCGTACGACCCGCGAGGAACTGGCCTTCGCCGTCAGCGTCGCCGGTTCGCTGCCCGCCCTGTTCGAGCAGATGGGCCA
This sequence comes from Pseudomonadota bacterium, assembly GCA_039199465.1. Taxonomy (GTDB): domain Bacteria; phylum Pseudomonadota; class Alphaproteobacteria; order Rhodobacterales; family Rhodobacteraceae; genus Thermohalobaculum. Next base: position 6,266 of record JBCCSW010000055.1, on the reverse strand, counting down.
GTAGAGCATCTCAGCCTCACGACCGCCTCCGTCAGAGACGCCTCTGGCGCGTTTCGCGGCTCTCTTGAAGCCCCGCTGACCGCTTCATAAGTCTTCACCACGGTCGCCAGACAGGGGCCGTAACGACTGGGGTGCCCGACATCGGGACCCCGAAAATCGTATCGCTTGTGAAAGGATATGACAGACATGCGCACGATCGACCTGACACCGCTTTATCGCCAGACCGTCGGCTTCGACCGGATGGCACAGCTGATGGACCAGGTGATGGCCGGCGACGCCGCTGCACCGGGCTATCCCCCGTACAACATCGAGAAGACCGGCGACGACGCCTATCGGATCACTCTTGCGGTGGCCGGTTTCGGCGAGGGCGATCTCAACATCGAAGTTCGCGATCAGGTCCTTACGGTCACCGCCAAGAAGCAGGCGACCGAGGGCGAGCCGAAGCGCACCTATTTGCATCGGGGCATCGCCGAGCGCGGCTTCGAGCGTCGCTTCCAGCTGGCCGACCATGTCCGCGTCGACGGCGCCGACCTCGGCCACGGTCTGCTGCACATCGACCTGGTGCGCGAGATCCCCGAGGCGCTGAAGCCCCGGACCATCGCGATCGGCCGCGGTCCCACCCAGACCATCGACGGCTGACGAGGCAGCGGCAAGCTGCCGGGGCGGGACAGCGCTGCCGCCCCAACCGTACCACGCTTGTGCCAGCCCCCTGTTTTCCGACAGGGGGCTTTTTGCGCTCGATGAGCCGGGATGGCACGCCTCAGCGGTGATAGCGACGGCCTACGCCTTGACCCCTAGGGCTCGGATGCGGATTAGTTTTGCGGCTGACAGGGGCCGAAAGCGCCTCGGCTTGTTCCGTGCGACGGGACAGCATGACAGGACAGCATGACAGGGCAGCAGCGGCGCCAGACCGCGCGCCCGGGGAGGGTGCCACCGTGTTTGACGCTGCGACGTCTGCGACTGCCAACACGTTTCCAAAGCTGCTCCAGCAGAATGCTGCGCAGCGCGGCGGCCTGCCGGCCAGCCGCGAGAAGGAGTTTGGGATCTGGCAGTCATGGACCTGGACGCAGGTCGCGGGAGAGACGCGGGCCATCGCCCTTGGTCTGATGGGGCTGGGATTGGAGGCCGGCGAGCGTATCGCGGTCATCGGCACCAATCGCCCGCATCTCTACTGGACGATGACCGCCGCGCAGATGGCGGCCGCCATCCCGGTGCCGATGTATCAGGACGCGGTGGCCGAGGAGATGGTCTATGTCCTCGACCATGCCGACGCCGTCATGGTGGTGGCCGAGGATCAGGAGCAGGTCGACAAGGTGCTGTCGATCGCCGATCGGCTGCCGAAGCTCCGCCACATCGTCTATCTCGACCCTCGCGGCCTTCGGAACTACGACCACGCCACGCTGCATCCGCTTGACGACGTGCAGAAGGCGGGCCGGGCCGCCGATGTCGATCTGGTCGCCCGCCTCGATGGTATGATCGAGGGGGGCGCGGGCGAGGATACGGCCGTCATGCTGTACACCTCGGGCACCACCGGTCGGCCCAAGGGCGTGGTGCTGACCCACGACAACATCCTGAAGACCGCGCGCGCCGCAGCCGAGTTCGACGGACTGGTCGAGACCGACTCGATGCTCGCCTATCTGCCGATGGCCTGGGTCGGCGACTTCATCTTTTCGATGGGCCAAGCCTACACCACGGGACTCTGCGTCGCCTGCCCCGAGAGCGCCGAGACGATGATGCACGACCTGCGCGAACTGGGGCCGACCTATTTCTTCGCCCCGCCGCGCGTCTTCGAGAACCTGCTGACCACCGTGATGATCCGGATCGAGGATGCCGGTTGGATCAAGCGGCAAATGTTCCATCACTTCATCGATCACGCCAAGCGCAAGACCGCGAAGACCGCTGCCGGCCAGGCGCCGGGCATGCTGGACAATCTGCAGAGCTGGCTGGCGGAGCTGTTGGTGTTCGGCCCGCTGAAGAACGTCCTCGGCATGAGCCGCGTGCGCGTCGGCTATACCGCGGGCGAGGCGATCGGACCCGATCTCTTCAACTTCTACCGCTCGATCGGCATCAACCTGAAGCAGCTCTACGGCCAGACCGAGGCCAGCGTCTTCATCACCCAGCACCCGGACGACGCCGTGGTGCTGGAGACCGTCGGCGTACCGACGCCCGGCGTCGAGATCAGGATCGCCGACAGCGGCGAGGTCTTCTACCGCTCTCCCGGCGTGTTCCGCGAGTATTTCAAGAACCCCGAGGCCACCGCCGAGACCAAGGATGCCGAAGGGTGGGTCGCCACAGGCGATGCCGGCTTCATGGACGAGGCGACGGGCCAGCTCCGCATCCTCGACCGGGCCAAGGATGTCGGCAAGCTCGCCGGCGGCGGTCTGTTCGCGCCGAAATACATCGAGAACAAGCTGAAGTTCTTTCCGAACATCCTGGAGGCCGTCGTGTTCGGGCACGAGCGCGAAAGCTGCATGGCCTTCGTGAATATCGACCTGAACGCGGTCGGCAACTGGGCCGAGCGAAACAACATCGCCTACGCCTCGTATCAGGAACTCAGCCAGCACCCGAAGGTGATCGAGATGGTGGGCGAGCATGTGCGCGACACCAACCGTGACCTGGCCACCGATGCGATGCTGAGCCACTGCCAGATCACCCGCTTCCTCGTGCTCCACAAAGAACTCGACGCCGACGATGGTGAGCTGACGCGCACCCGAAAAGTCCGCCGCAAGATGATCGGTGAGAAGTTCGACGACCTCGTCGGCGCGCTCTACAGCGGCAGCGACGAGGTCTATACCGAGACCGAGGTCACCTACGAGGACGGCCGCAAGGGCAAGCTGAAGGCCACCCTCAAGATCCGCGACGCGGAGACCTTCCCCGTCGCCGCCGCGCCCCAGAAGGTGGCCGCGGAATGACCTCGACCAGCGCCAGTCAAAGCGTCGCGGTGCTTGGCACGATGATGGTGGCGCTTGTCGTGGCGGTGGGCCTTGCCGTGCCGTACCTGCTGGCTGCCCTGCTCTGTGGGTTGGTCGCGGGCGTCACTGCCGCTTTATTCCTCCACAGGGTTGGTAAGAACACTGGGGCACTGGGACTACTGGTCGGGCTCGCCGCCTTCGGCGCTTTTGCGATCAAGAGATCCTACGGTCTGGACGACGATCTGCTGATCTCGGCACTCGTCGTCGGCGCCTATGCTGTGACCCTGCTCGTTGTTGGTGTCGGTTGGCGTCGCCAGTGGGGCCGCGTCGACAGCGGCGACCCGACCGGTTCGGGTGAGGAGTAGGGTCATGGGCGTCTCACGCTCCACCGGCTTAGCGGCCAGTGTCCTTGCGTCCCTTTGGATAGCAAGCGGGCTGACGGTGGTGCCACAACCCGCCAGCGCCGAAACGGTCCCTACACCCGACACCACAGCCGCCGAGATGGTGGAGGTCGTGATCGAGCGCTGTGCCGTACAGATGATGAACGGTCGCCATCCCGACACCAACGGCCTGGCCGAGGGCGATGCGAGCCATCCCCATGCCACGGCCAGCGGGGCGGTAGGCCTCGCCGTGTTGACCCGCGGCGATGCCCGGTTCTGCGACGTGGCGCAGCGGCCCGACACGGTCTCGACCGTTGCGACGGCGCGGGTGTTCTACGCCGTCGGCCGCTGGGCCAGCGCCGCCATCGCGGAGGAGACGGCCTACCTCGTCGACGACTGCCCCGAGGGCGCGATCACAGCAAAGCTCGTCGTCGCCTCGGAGGAGCCCGTCCGCCGCGGCCGTCACCTGATGATGCTGCTGATCGCCGAGGGCAGCCCGGGCGCGCTGAAGGCGCTCATCGGCGAAGTCGACACCCGCCCCGAGCCCGCCTGCTTCGAGGAGGCGACGTGATGGCTTACACCGCGACCAGTGACCCTCTGCCCCTTTGTGCAGTCCCGCGGACCGCGAGGAACACGTCATGAGCCACGGACCCCTTGCCGGCAATGTGGCCGAAGCCGCGGCAACCGATGCGGATTATGCCGCACAAGAAGAGGCGCATGGCCTTGCCGCACGCAAGATCGGCGACACGGTCATGGATATCCGCAACGTGACGCTTCGCTTCGGCGGTGTCGTCGCGATCAACGGCATCTCCTTCGATATCCGCGAGGGGGAGATCCGCGCCATCATCGGGCCGAACGGGGCCGGCAAGTCCTCGATGCTGAACGTCATCAACGGCTTCTACCACCCGCAGGAGGGCGAGATCTGGTTCAGGGGCGCCAGGCGCGGGCCGATGAAGCCGCACCAGATCGCCAAACAGGGGATCGCACGCACCTTCCAGAACATCGCGCTTTTCAAGGGGATGTCGACGCTCGACAACATTATGACGGGCCGGCTCACGAAGATGCGGCGCAACATGGTCTGGCAGGCGCTCTGGAAAGGCCCGGCCGAGCGCGAGGAGGTCGAGCATCGCGAACGCGTGGAGCGCATCATCGACTTCCTGGAGATCCAGGCGATCCGCAAGACGCCGGTCGGCGCGCTGCCCTACGGCCTGCAGAAGCGCGTGGAGCTCGGCCGGGCGCTAGCCGCCGAGCCGTCGCTTCTGCTGCTGGACGAGCCCATGGCCGGCATGAATGTCGAGGAGAAGGAGGACATGTGCCGCTTCATCCTCGACGTGAACGATGAGTTCGGGACCACCATAGCGCTGATCGAGCACGACATGGGCGTCGTCATGGACATCGCCGACCGCGTCGTGGTGCTGGACTACGGCCGCAAGATCGGCGACGGCACCCCGGATGAGGTGCGCCGGAACCAGGCCGTGATCGACGCCTATCTAGGGGTCAGCCATGACTGAGCGTTGGCTGGCGCTCTGTGTTGCCACTGCGCTTCTGCCCCAGGCGGCGATGGCGGACCGGGGAGACGGCAAAGGCTGGGTCGCCTTGCTTGAGGTCTGCGCCCAGTATGTCGAGACGGGCCGTCGCGCCGTATTCGATGACTGGAGCATTGCCTTCGACGGCGGCGGCGTCTGCAACGGCGATCCCGCCTGCGAGCGGCCCACGATGACCTTCATCCCCGGCCAAGGCCGCGGTGCGGTCACGGTCGCCACCGATCAACCGGCCGTCGGCGACGTGCCGGGTGCTGCGACCTGCTACTCGGTCTTCGGCCACCCGTTCGTGCCGTCCACCGTTGGCGGGGCCCATATCAACTGGGTCTCGGAGGCGTTGGCGGCCGGCAGGCTGTACCGGTCCGGGGGCAGCGATGACCTCTACGGATGCGCCTTCGACGGCCGACGCTTCACCCTCGACGCCCGCATGGACAGCCTGGCCTATTTCGAGTTCGACCTGCCGGCCGATGCGCCGGTCTGCCAGCGCGGTGTCGTCTCGCAGGCCGGCGGCACGACCGAGGGGGCGCGAGGCCCAAGCGCTGCTGCCGCTGCTCGCGCGCCGGCGCACACCACCCTATCCGATGACGGAGGCTCGGCATGACCGACGCGACCGGACCTGGCCTGATGACCCAGCTCACCAAGACCGGCGTCACCGTCGGCGGCATGCGGCTGTCGCCGGGCGCGCTGGCGGCGATCGGGCTCTCCATCATCGCCCTGGTCGTGCTGGTCGTCCAAGGCATGCTGACCGACGTGTTCTTCTGGGAGGTGGTGGTCTCGGGCCTGCTGGCGGGTGTGATGTATGCGCTCGTCGCCCTCGGCTTCGTGCTGATCTTCAAGTCCTCGGGCATCTTCAACTTCGCCCAGGGCATCCTGGCCCTATTTGCGGCGCTCACGCTGGTGGGCTTCCAGACCGGGCAGATCCCGTTTGCGCATATCTGGTCCTGGCTGTTTGGCATCGACGCGCTGTTCTGGGGCGACGGGCTGTCGACCGCAATCTCGCTGGCGCTCTCGCTCCTGACCATGGTCGCGCTGGCCTGGGTCGTCGTGACGGTCGTGCTCCGCAACCTCGTCAATCAGGACCCGATCATCCTGTTCATGGCCACTATCGGCCTCGCCTTCGTTCTTGAGGGGACGGGTGAGCTGATGTGGGGCGCCAACGTCAAGGCGCTGGATATCGGGCTGCCGACGGGCCCGTCCGATACGATCATCGACGCCACCGGCATGTTCGTCGAGAAGATCGAGATCGCCGCCGCCATCGTCGCGGTGATCCTGGTCACGGCACTGACGCTCTTCAGCCAATACACCAAGATGGGCCGCGCGCTGAGGGCCGTTGCCGACGATCACCAGGCGGCGCTGTCGGTCGGTATCTCGCTCGAGACGATCTGGTGGCTGGTCTGGTCGATCGCGGGGCTGGTGGCGCTGGTCGCGGGCGT
>JBCCSW010000054.1:0-15400 GCA_039199465.1 Pseudomonadota bacterium | reverse complement strand
CGGTCAGGTTGCGCACCTGCTGATAGCGCCAATGCGTGCCGATCAGGTCGCTGTCGTTCACATAGGCATCATAGATGTTCTCGCCCGACTGCATCTGGGTCTGCAGCTTCTGAACGACGTCGCCCTCGCCGATCAGATCATGCGTGACCTGAATGCCGGTGATCGCGCTGAAGGCGGGCGCCAGCACCTCGGCCTCATAGGCATGGGTGGTGATGGTCTCGGAGACGACGCGGATCTCCATGCCCTGGAAGGGCGCCGCCGCGTCGACGAAGAACTGCATCTCGGCTTCCTGCTCCTCGCGGGACAGGACCGAGAGGCCGGCGATCTCGTTGTCGAGGAAGTCGCGGGCCTCCTCCATCCCGGCGATCGCCGGGCTGTGGAGCAGGGTAAGGGCGAGCGCCGTGCTCGCGGTAAGACGCAGGATCATGCGTGTCCTCCCGTTTGGGTCTTGGGGACCCCGGCGGTCGTTGTCGCCGGGGCTAGGCGAAGATCCGGTCACACGTACCGGAACACGATCGCGGCATAGACGCCGCAGACGATGAGCGCGCCCCATTGCGGCGCGTCGACAAGGCCGAGCCAGGCCAGATTGACGAAGGCCGAGCCGAGCAGCGTGATGAACAGCCTGTCGCCGCGCGTCGTCTCGATGCGCAGGATGCCGGTGCGCGGCGTCTCAGGGAACTTGATCGCGAGCAGGGTGAACAGTGCGAGGAGCGCCGCGATGATGATGAAGAACAGGGCCGTCGGCAAGGTCCATGCCATCCAGTCGAGCATCAGGGGGCCCTCCGATACAAGTTGTTGCTGGCGAGGTTGCCGGGTTCGGGCACGAGGCCGGCGAAGCGCCCCCCGCGCGTCACGTAACGGGCGACGATCGCCTCCAGCCCCTGGTCGTTGTCGATAGCCGCCCAGTCGTTGGTCATCAGATAGTTGAGACGAAAGGTTGTTCCCTCCTGCCGAGCTTTGAGCCGCGCCTGAAGCAGCGGCTTCAGCGCCACGCGAGTATGGTTCGCAGCCTGGTTCACGTGCCCACCGTGCGTACGGCTAATGCGGCTAGGACCGGGATCGCTGCCGCCACCGCGATCGCAAGCGTCCACTCCCGCCACAGCATCCAAAGACGTCGCTTTACGGCCAAGAAGCATATCGAGATAAGGAAAAGCCAGCTCGAAGGCACGAGAAATGCAAGAAACATTCCATATCCAATAACATCAAATCCAAAAAACTCGACAATGCCAGGTGGTTGGATCAATAATATCAAGGTAACTATCGGAGGTAAAATGACTGTCGTCGCGGGTATCGCCATTACAAATGAAATCATAAAGAGCCACCAGAGATATCCAATATCAAGCAGATGCCATTCAGAAAATTCCACGCTCGCTATTGTAATGGATAAAACTATACATGTTGCTACAATAAACACACCGAACAAGTAGAAGAGGTAGCTTCTTAGAAACGGGTATGATGGTCGAAGCGCCGTCATCAGACCCGCCCCAGGGCGAAGCCCTTGGCGATGTAGTTGCGCACGAAGTAGATCACGATCGCGCCCGGCACGATGGTTAGGACGCCGGCGGCCGCCAGCAGGCCCCAGTCGATACCGGCGGCCGACACCGTGCGCGTCATGGTGGCGGCGATGGGCTTTGCTTCGGTCGCCGTCAGGGTGGAGGCCAGGAGCTCCTCGACCCAGGAGAACATGAAGCAGAAGAAGGCGGCGACGCCGATGCCGCTCGCGATCAGCGGCATGAAGATCTTGGTGAAGAACCGCCCGAAGCTGTAGCCGTCGATATAGGCGGTCTCGTCGATCTCCTTCGGCACGCCGCGCATGAAGCCTTCCAGAATCCAGACGGCCAGCGGCACGTTGAACAGCGTATGCGCCAGCGCCACGGCCAGGTGCGTGTCGAACAGATAGACGTTCGAATAGAGCTGGAAGAATGGAAACGCGAACACCGCCGGCGGCGCCATACGGTTTGTCAGCAGCCAGAAGAACAGGTGCTTGTCGCCTAGGAAATTGTAGCGGCTGAAGGCATAGGCCGCCGGCAAGGCCACCGCGATCGACAGGACCGTGTTCACGCTCACATAGATGATCGTGTTGATGTAGCCCCAGTACCAGGCCGGATTGGTGAAGATCTCGACATAGTTGTCGAAGGTGATGGTCTGGGGAAAGAAGGTGAAGGTGTCGTCCAGCAGCTCCTGGTTCGGCTGCAGCGACATGGTGATCAGCCAATAGATCGGCAGCATCAGGAAAACGATATAGCCGACCAGCGTCGCGACCTGGGTCACCCGGCGCCAATTCACGGCAGAGCTGGCCGCCGCACGCTCGGCCGGGCGGGCGATGGTGGCCTCGGCCATCACGCGTCCTCCTTATCCATGCTGGTCATGGCGGTGTAGAACGCCCAGGACACGAGCAGGATGACCAGGAAATAGATGATCGAGAACGCAGCAGCGGGACCGAGGTCGAACTGCCCCAGCGCCTGCTTAACGAGGTCGATCGACAGCATCGTCGTCGCGTTGCCAGGGCCGCCGCCGGTCACCACCAGCACCTCGGTATAGATGCGGAAGCTGTCCATGAAGCGCAGCAGGATCGCGATCGTCAGCACGCCCATCATCTTCGGCAGCTCGATATAGCGGAACACCTTCCAGCGGCTGGCCTGGTCGATCTTGGCGGCCTGATAGAAGGCGTTGGGGATCGACTGCAGGCCGGCATAGGCGAGCAGTGCCACTAGCGAGGTCCAGTGCCAGACATCCATGACGACGATGGTGATCCAGGCGTCGATCGGGTCTTGGGCGTAGTTGTAGTCGAGCCCGAGCACGTTGTTCAGGACATGGCCCAGGAGGCCGATATCCTCGCGCCCGAAGACCTGCCAGATCGTGCCGACCACGTTCCACGGGATGAGCAGCGGCAGCGCCATCAGCACCAGGCAGACGGTCGCCCAGATCCCCTTCTTCGGCATCTGCAGCGCAACGAAGACGCCCAGCGGCACCTCGATCGCCAGGATGATCAGGGTGAAGACGATCTGACGGAAGAACGCGTCGCGCAGCCGGTCCGAGCCCAGCACCTCGCCGAACCACTCAAGGCCGACCCAGAAGAACTCGTTGTTCCCGAACGTGTCCTGCACCGAATAGTTGACGACCGTCATTAGCGGAATGATGGCCGAGAACGCCACCAGCAGCAGGACCGGCAGGACCATCCACCAGGCGCGGTTGTCCTGTACCTTCATGCTCACGCCGCGGCCTCCCCGACGGCCCCGACCGGGTCGAGGCGCCAGTCGTCCTCGTAGACGTTGATCTGCTCGGAGGCGAACACCAGGCGGTTCTCGTCGGCCCCGATCGCCGCGCCCTCCGGCAGGATGGCGTTGATCTCGGTGCCGAAGGCGTCGGCACGGACGATGCGGTGGCGGCCGACGTCCTCGACCCGGCGGATGCGGGCGGGCAGGCCGGTCGGGTCGTCGGTGACGCGCACGAATTCCGGCCGCACGCCGACCTGCACGCGCCCGCCACCGGGGCGATACCTGGCCGGCAGGGTGAGGGTGTGGCCGCTGATCTCGGCCATCGTGCCGTCCACCCGGGCATCCATCAGGTTCATGCCGGGCGAGCCGATGAAATAGCCGACGAAGGTGTGGGCCGGCCGGGCGAACAGCTCCTCCGGCGTGCCGAGCTGGACCACGCGGCCGTCATACATCACGACGACCTTGTCGGCGAAGGTCAGCGCCTCGGTCTGGTCGTGGGTGACATAGATCATCGTATGGCCGAACTCGCGGTGCAGCGACTTAAGCTGCGTGCGCAGTTCCCACTTCATATGCGGGTCGATCACCGTCAGCGGCTCGTCGAACAGGATCGCGTTGACGTCCTCGCGCACCATGCCGCGGCCGAGCGAGATCTTCTGCTTGGCATCCGCCGTCAGGCCGCGTGCCTTGCGGTCCAGCCGGTCGTCGAGCCCGATCATCTCTGCGATCTGCTCGACCCGCGCGGCGGTGTAGCCGGCATCGGCGCCGCGGTTGCGCAGCGGAAAGGCCAGGTTCTCGCGCACGGTCATAGTGTCGTAGACGACGGGGAACTGGAACACCTGAGCGATGTTCCGCTCGGCCGTCGGCGCCTTCGTCACGTCGCGCTCGCCGAACAGAATGCGCCCGCGGCTCGGTGTCAGCAGGCCCGAGATGATGTTGAGCAGCGTGGTCTTGCCGCAGCCGGACGGTCCCAGCAGGGCATAGGCGCCGCCGTCGTCCCAGACATGGTCGAGCTGCTTCAGCTGATAGTCATCCTCACCCCGCGGCCTGGCAGCGTAGGAATGGGCGAGGCCATCCAGCGTGATCCGGGCCATCAGGGCCTCCTCGGCGGTTGGGCCGTCATGCCGCCAGCGCATAGGCAGCGGGGGCGACCAGCGCGCCGTCCTCGCCGAAGACATAGACATGGGCGGGGTCGAGATAGACGTTCAGCGCCTCGCCGATCGCGAGCTCCCTGACGCCATGCACCAGCCCGACCCAACGCTCGCCATGGTGGTCGAGATGGACGAAGGTCTCCGAGCCGGTGATCTCGGTCACTTTCAGGATGCCGGTGAAGGTCATCGAGGCGTCGGCATGGCGCTCCAGCTCCAGGTGATTGGGGCGGAAGCCGGCGGTGTAGCGCCCGTCGAGCAGGTCGGTGAGCTGGCCGACCGCGGGCGCTGTCTGGCCGTCGCCGAACAGCAGCTTCGACCCGGTCTTCGCGATCGCCAGGAAGTTCATCGGCGGGTCCGAGAACACCCGCGCCGTGATCTTGTCGGCGGGCTGGCGGTAGACATGCGGCGTCGGCCCGAACTGGGTCACCCGCCCCTCCCACAGGGTCGCCGTGTTTCCGCCGAGGAGGAGCGCCTCCTCGGGCTCGGTCGTGCCGTAGACGAAGATCGCGCCCGACTCCTCGAAGATCTTCGGGATCTCGGCCCGCAGTTCCTCGCGCAGCTTGTAGTCGAGATTGGCCAGCGGCTCGTCCAGCAGCACCAGGCCCGCGCCCTTGACCAGCGCCCGCGCCAGGGCACAGCGCTGCTGCTGTCCGCCCGAAAGCTCCAGCGGCTTGCGCTGCAGCATCGGCGTGAGCCGCATCAGCTCGGCCGTCTTCTCGACCTCGGCCTTGATTGTCTTGGCGTCCTTGCCCTGCAGACGCAGCGGCGAGGCGATGTTCTCGAACACCGTCATCGGCGGGTAGTTGATGAACTGCTGGTAGACCATGGCCACGCCGCGATCCTGCACGCGCATCCCGGTGACGTCCGTCCCGTCCCACAGCAGGCGCCCGCTGGTGGGCGCGTCGAGCCCCGCCATCAGGCGCATCAACGAGGTCTTGCCTGACAGCGTGGGGCCGAGCAGCACGTTCATGCTGCCGCGCTCAAGCTTCAGGTCCGTCGGATGGATATGGTCCTCGGCGCCGACGCGCTTGCCGACGCCCTCGAGCACGAGAGCCATACGCTCCTCCCGATTCCGCGGCGTCGCCGTGACGAGGCCGTCGTTCTTGCCGGACGTCTTCTCCGGAGCAGGGCGTTGGGATCGTGGTGGACCCAAGCCCGAAGCTGCGTTTTCAAAGACAACCAACCAAGTCGGCGTCGTCGGTGTCAACCGATGACACGCCATTTTCAGCCGTCGGTCCCAAGGAGCAACCGCGCAACCCGCTCTAAAGGCGACGGAAATTCGTTAGATCGGCCGCCGGTGCGAACGGGCCGCATCGCCGTGATCGCGCACCCTTCGATCGCTGGTCGGCCATACCACATCGTCGAGAGGCACTGCGCGGCAGACATACGCCCCGTCACGATCCCGACGCTCTTCAGCTACAGGCGACGGCCGCGCGATCCGATCGTCCAGCTGCCTGCACGGAGCGCCTGCGTCAGCCGAGCTTCGGGGGCGATCTAGATGGGTGCCGATGACGACGACGACACTGTGCGTCGTCATGATGTGGCACGGCGCTCCGGCGGGTGCTGGATCGCGGCGCCCAGACCTGCCCGGCACCCCGCAGGATCACCCCTGAACGATCATATGGCCGGCGACGGGGCGAGATGTTGTTCCAGAGTAGAACATCTCCTCTGCTCAACGACCTGCTCGGAGGTTGCCAGCTTATCGCTTAGCATCTAGCTGCGCGCGGACCATTTAAGAGAATAAGACGACGAGAAGGGCGGTCGGTGATGTCAGGGATTTGTTCGAGCGTGGGTCAGGTACCACGCCGTCAACTGCCGAGGGCGTTCGCACCATGTCCGAGGCCCTGCGCGCGACTTGCCCCCATCATGGTCGTCTGCCTCATGTCCCTCACCCCGAGCGGCGCTGGGGCGGATGCGCCGACCGTCGTCGCCGACCTGCCGCCGGTCCACGGTTTGGTCGCGGCCGTGATGGTGGGACGCGGTGCGCCCGACCTCCTTGTCCCCGTCGGCGCCGACCCGCGTGACCACGCCTTGCGCGCCGCCGAAGCGCTGCTGCTGCGCCGCGCCGATATCGTTGTGACGCAGGGGCGCGAGATGACGCCTGCGCTCGGCCCAATGCTCGACGCGCGCCGCGACGACCAGATCGTCCTCAATCTCACGGCGCTTGGCGGTCTCTATAGGCGCCCTGCCACGCCGACCGAGGAAGAGGCCAGCCTTCCGCCCGAAGCCCAGGCCGATACGGCCGAGGCCGAGGCCGAGGTCGAGGTAGAGGTCGGGGCCGAGGACGGCGGTGAGGCAGCGCCAGAGGCGCGAAGCGTGACACTCGGCGGCGCTGACCGGGACGTCTCGACCGACTTCGACCCGCATCTCTGGCTGGATCCGGAGAATGCGATCCGTTTTGTCCACGCGATCAATACCGTGTTGTCGGTGCATGATCCCGAGGGCGCGTCGGTCTATGCCGCGAACGCGACCGAGACGATCGCCGCGATCCGGGGGGCGCAATCGGTGGCGGAGCTTCGTCTAGCGGCGGTGGCTGGCAGGCCCTTCATCGTGGATGATGGCTCGGTCGGCTATCTGTCGCAGCGCTTCGGTCTCGGCCCGATGGTCGCGCTCGGCGGCGTCGACACGGTCGAGCCTGAGGCCGCCTCGCTCGCGATGGCACGACGTGCCGCAGCGACGGCGTCCTGCGTCTTCGTCGACGCGTCGCATCCCTCGCCGGCGGCGGAGACACTAGCCGACGAGCATGGCCTGCGCGTCGTGACGTTCGACGCGCTCGGCCATACCGTGCCGCTGGGGCCGGAGCATTATCCCAACCTGCTGATCGCGCTGGCCGAGGACTTTGCCGAGTGCCTTGGTCAGGCAGACTGAGCGTCGCCTTCGACCTACCGACTGGGGTTTAGCGCGCTGCGGTTGTCGCGAACGGGCGCGGCGCTTGCAGACCGGCGCTCAGACGCTAAACCGCTGCTCGGGCGGGGGGTGCGCACAGCGATGCTGCAGGTCGCCGGGGGGCAAAATGCTGGACGACGCCACATCGACGAGGCCAAGCGACGCAGCGCGGGCGGCGCGCCTGATGCGCGCACGCCGCCTGTCCATTGCGCCCATGATGGAATGGACCGACCGGCATTGCCGCTATTTCCACCGCCGCTTCTCAACTGAGGCGCTGCTCTACACCGAGATGGTGAACGCGGCCGGGCTGGTGAAAGGCGCGGCCGATTGGCTGCTTGACCATGATCCGGCCGAGCATCCTCTCGCGCTGCAGCTTGGCGGTGCCGAGCCGGCCGTACTGGCCGAGGCGGTCCGCATGGCGCTCGACCGTGGCTTCGCCGAGATAAACCTCAATATTGGCTGCCCGTCCGACCGGGTCCAATCCGGCCGCTTCGGCGCCTGCCTGATGCGCGAGCCCGGGCTGGTCGCCGAGTGCCTGGCCGCGATGATCGAGGCAGCGGGCCCCGGCGGACCTGAGATCACCGCGAAGTGCCGGCTCGGCGTCGACGACCAAGACCCTGAGCGCACGCTGCCCGTCTTCCTGGACCATGTCGCGTCGGCGGGCGTCGGACATGTCATCATCCATGCCCGCAAGGCCTGGCTCGACGGGCTCAGCCCGCGCGAGAACCGCACGATCCCGCCGCTGGACCACGCCCTGGTGCACTCGCTCGCAGCGGAGCGCGACGATCTGGCGATCTCGATCAACGGCGGTGTCCAATCGTTGGGTCAGGCGGCCGACCTGCTCGCCGACGGTCGCCTGGCGGGCGTGATGATCGGGCGCGCGGCCTATCACGACCCGGCGGCCATTCTTGGTGGTGCGGATACCCTCATCCTGGGTGAGACGCGACCGCCGGTGTCGCCCGAGAAGGCGGTGCTCGCGATGGAGGGCTATATCGGCGCGCACCTTGCATCAGGCGGGCGTCTGCACTCCGTCACGCGGCATATGCTGGGTGCCTTCGCCGGCCGCCGCGGCGCGCGCGCCTGGCGCCGCATCCTGTCTGAGGAGGCGACCAGTGACGGCGCCGACTTCGCCGTCGTGCGCAGGGCCCTCGCCGCTGTCGCGCCGGCCGAGGCATGGGAAGAGGCGGCGAAGGCGTCCCCGGACAACCCGTTGGGTGCTGTGGCGTGAGCGACGCGCTGTCTGCCTCCGGCACCACGCAGACGCCCAAAGCTGGCGACGATCCCGCCGACGCTCGCCGCCGCGCCTTTCTCGCCGACGGGTTCCTGCGCTTCGACCACGATCCGGCGCTGGCTGATTGGGTCGCGGCGCTTCGCCCGTATGCCCGGCGCCTGGCACGCGATCCCGCGCTGAACGCGGCCTGGCTGCGTTGCGGCGAGAGCTGGTTTGCCGGCGTCAACGTCCTGCAGGCATCCGGCGACGGGTCGGTGGCCGAGGCGGGCACCGGCCCGCTGCCTGGCGCCGCCATGGCCTTCGTGCGTGCTGCGCTTGGGCTCGACGGGATAGCGCTGGACGCGGGGCAGCTTTCGGTCTGCTGGCCGGGCTATCCAGCCGCGCCGGCCGAGGGCGAGAGCGCGGCCGCCTTCCGCTTCCGCCGCGACCGCGACGCAGCGCATGTCGATGGACTGGAGCGTGATGCCGCTCGCCGCCGGCGGCTGAGCGAGACCCATGCCTTCATCCTCGGCATCCCGCTGGAGGAGACGCCCCGTGCGGCCGCGCCTCTGGTCGTTTGGCAGGGCAGCCATCATGTCATCCGGCAGGCGTTGTCGGCGCGGCTGGCCCAGGTACCCGTGGCCGACTGGGCTGCGGAGGACGTGACGGACGCCTATGTCGCCGCGCGCCGCGCGGTGTTCGATCGCTGCCGAAGGACCGAACTGCACGCCAATCCCGGCGAGTGTTACCTCGTCCATCGGCTGGCCGTGCACGGGGTAGCACCTTGGCCCCAAACGGCGCCTGGCGCGCCGCATGGCCGGCCGATCGTTTATTTCAGGCCGGAACCCTGGCCGGCGCCGCATCCCGAGCGGGACTATGCCTGGTGGCTGCGGGCGGAGTAGGAGGGCGTGAGCCGCCGACGCCTCAGCGCGAGGTAACGTGCGGGCTGAACACCGGGGCGACCTTGGTTTGGCGCATGTATAGGCGCTGTCCCTGGAAGCTGGTCTCCTCCAGCCTGTCCAGGAAGCTCATGCCGAGCAGGCCCGCATGCAGCCGGCCCGGATGGGCGACCGCGGCGGGTACCTCGCGCACGATGATGTCGCCCACGCGCACTTCGCTGAGTTCGATAGGCGCCACCGTCGACCGGCCGTTTGCAGTCGATACCGGCATGTTGAAGACCAGCGCCGTCGGATCGATGCCGATGCGGCTGACGGCCTCATAGGGCAGCACGACCATCGACGCGCCGGTGTCGACCATCATGGTCACCGGCCGACCGTTGATCAGCGCATCCGTGCGGTAGTGGCCGTCCCAGCCGCGTTCCAACTGCTCCTCGATCCCGATGGTCGAGACGGCAACCTGGGGCAGGACGTCGCCGCGGATCTCGTTCACACGCTCGCGCAGCAGGTCGCGCTCGGCATAGGCGGCGCTCAGGCCGACGGCCACGGCGCACCAGATCATGCCGTAATGCACGGTCCGCCAGCCGTTGGTCAGGACCAGCCGGCCCAGACCGGCAATCACGAGGCCGACCGCCAGCACGCCCAGATAAACCAGGCGCATCACGGCATCATGCTCGTCGGGATGATAGGATTGAGGCGGCTCGGTCATGAGCAGGGCGCAGCCTATGACACCCACGACAAAGATCGGCCAATAGATCATCCGCCTCGCCCGCCCGTCAGACCGTAATCCGCTTCACACTGTAATCGTGCACGTCGCACGACCACGATGGAGGAAAGCCGAACCCACCACAATGGTGTCCCCTCGAACCGTGGCAATCAGAAGGCACCTGACGGCACATTTTGCGGTCGAATTGCCATTCGCTGCTACTCCTGCGCGAAGCGTCTCGATCCCTGGCAGAACTTCGCCGCAACGCCTTAGCTAGGGCGTCGGGGCGGCGTGCTCCTAATCAGCCTACCTAGGCCGCGCGCCGGCCGCGTCGTGCGTTTGCATGCACTTGACCGTGAACCGGGAATGGACGCGGCCGGTTGGCAAGGCGGCGTCGGTACGAGGCGTCATGTTGCGGTGCGGATGGCTGCCCTCTACGACAGACAGGGCAGCGGATGTTCTCCCGGAGGTTGCGATGGCCCCTGACAGCCCACTCTTCGAGCCGCTGACCCTTCCCTGCGGCATCGTCCTGAAGAACCGCATCGCCAAATCGGCGATGTCGGATTCACTCGGCGATGGCACCGGTCATCCGAGCGCCGAGCAGGCCACGCTCTATCGCACCTGGGCCGAGGGCGGCGCCGCCGTCGCGATCATCGGCGAGGTGCAGGGCACGCCCGCCTATGCCGAGAAGCCGGGCAACCTGGTGCTGGACACCGCCGCCGATCTGGACCGCTTCCGCGACCTCGCTGCGTGGGGCGGCAGCAACGGCGCGCAGATCTGGCCACAGCTTGGCCATGCCGGTGCGTTGGCCCATGCGCCGATCAGCGCGCCGAAGGGGCCGAGCGCGCTGGACCTGCCGGGCCTGCGCTGCGCAGCGCTGAGCGTCGAGGAGATCGAGCGGCTGCCCGGTCAGTTCGCGGCGACGGCGCGGCTGGCACAGCGGGCCGGGTTTGGCGGTGTGCAGATCCACGCAGCGCACGGCTTCCTGCTTAGCCAGTTCCTGTCGCCGCTGTTCAACCGGCGGACGGATGACCATGGCGGGCCGATCCAGAACCGCATGCGCCTGCTGTTACAGACGATCGGCGCCGTGCGGGCCGCCGTAGGCTCGGCCTTCGTGATCGCCGTGAAGCTGAACGCGACCGATCAGCTTGAGGGTGGGCTCGACCAGGATGACGCGCTGGCCGTGGTCGCGGCGCTCCAGACGACGTCGGTCGACCTGATCGACATCAGCGGCGGCACCTACTTCCCGGGCGCCAAGGCCGCCTCGGACGGTGCCGGGGCCGGACCCTATTTCCTTGAGTTTGCCGGGCGTGCCCGCGCCCGGACCGGCAAACCGCTGATGCTGACGGGTGGCTTCAAGACCCGCGCGCAGGCCGAGGACGCGGTGACAAGCGGCGCGGTCGACATCGTCGGCCTCGCCCGCGCGCTGATCCTGCAGCCTGCGCTGCCGATGTTGTGGCAGCAGGGTGAGATGGCCCGGCCGGCCTTTCCCAGGTTCGCCGATGCGCCCGAGGGCGGTATCACCGCGTGGTACACGATGCGCCTCACGGAAATCGGGCACGGCAGCGCGCCCGATCTGGACGCCGATCTGATGGCCTCGATCCGGGCGTACGAGGCCCGCGATGCGGCGCGTACGAAGACCTGGCTCAGCCATTTCGCCGAGGGCTGCCTCTCGCCGAACTGACTGCCCGGCGGCCGCCGACGGTTAGCCTGAACTATCGCCCTTGCGATCCAGGGCTGCGATCCGCCGGGCCAGATAGTCCGAGAACCAGCCTGCATAACGCGCCTGGATTTCGGGCAGGCGCCAGTCCTGACCCGTGATGCGCCCTCGGCAGGTGGCGGCGCCGCATCTGCAGGTCATCTCCCAATCGTCGTCATCGCCGGTGGCGTAGTCGAAGCTCAGCTCCTCGCCCGGGTCGATGCCGCGCATTGCCAGAAACACGATCTGGCCGGCGATGCCGAGGTTCGGCGCACAGGAATGGTTCAGATGCATCATCGACGCCTCGCGGTCGGCGGCGGTGGTTGGGCCGATGAAGAGGTCGTCGCCGATCTGGATCTCAGCGGGGCCGAGCGTCGCCGCCAGCCGGTCGCGCTCGGCCCGGTCGAACACGCTGCCGCCCTTCACCACCACGACCTCGCCGGCGGCGATCGGGGCGATGCAGAACAGGCCGCGCCCGTGAACGGCGCTGAGGCGTTTCTCAACCTTGTCCGAGAACCACGTCAGCATGCACGGCCTAAGCGCGGCAGGGCACGCCGCGATCCACCAGCCCACCGCGCGGCGACGCAGTCCGGGGCGAGGTCCGGGTTGGGGTCACTCCGCCAGCCGCGGCGGGCGGGCACGCCGCGTTGCGCGTCCGCCGCGCCGGCCCTCGGGCGTCGGCTGGCGTTCGGGCAGGATCGCCATGATCTGGCGGCGCTCCGCGTCGGTCATTTGCGACCAGGTCGCGATCTCGCCGCCGGTGCGGGCGCAGCCGACACAGAGCCCGGTCTCCGGGTGCAGCATGCAGAGGCGCACGCAGGGGCTTTCGATCGCCGGGCGGGCTGTTTCCTGTAGCGCCGGCGCCGCTGCAGAATTCGGCACCGCTGCCATCGAGGGTTCGTCATCGCTCATCGGTGGTCGCCCGGTGCTCCGTCAGCCTGTGCTTGGCGCGCAATGGCGGCCAGCCGATCCAGCGCGCCCTGCAGGATGAAGGCGGCGGCGATCTTGTCGATCACCTGTCCGCGACGCTTTCGCGACGAATCCGCCGCCAGCAGCGCGCGTTCGGCGGCGACGGTGGACAGCCGTTCGTCCCATAAGGCAATCGGGCCGACCCCGCGCGATGCCAGGTTGCGGGCAAAGGCACGGGTCGACTGCGCCCGCGGCCCCTCGCTGCCGTCCATGTTGCGCGGCAGGCCCAGGACGAGGCCGGCGATCGCCCGCTCGGCAATAAGGTCCTGCAGCGTCGACGCATCGGTGGTGAAACGGGTTCGCTTCACCGTCGTGAGCCCGGTGGCGACCATCCTCAGCCCATCGGACACCGCAACGCCGATCGTCTTGGTGCCGAGGTCGAGGCCCATCAGGGCCCCCGGGATGGGCGCGAGCGCGGCCACATCCTCGTGGATCACCGCGGACGGCGGCGCGCCGTCCGAGCTCATTCCTCGATCACGCCATCGACGAGCGCCTGCTCGCGCACGAAGCCTGCCTCCGAGCCGCGCAGCCGTTCCTGGGCGATGGCGTAGACGCGGCGCGCATCCTCCATACGGCGGAGGACCGCGTAGGCGCGGATCAGGCGGGCCCAGTCTTCGGCGCCGCCGCCATCCTCGATCAGTCGCGCTTCCAGCGCCTCGGCCCGCTCGGCCATGAAGGCCATTTGATCGGCCGGCGTCATGCTCGCCACGGCCGCGGCAGCGTCGGGATCGACATCGCCGGGAAGCGCCACGATTCCCGTCTCGCCGGCGGGCGGCAGGCCGTCCGGCCGCGGCGCGACATCGTCCAGGATGGCCCGCAGCGCCGGCAGCCAGGGCGCCCCCGGCTCGGCCTCGCGCGCCAGGCGCTGCCAGAGGCCTACCGCCTGGTCCAGCATACCGATCTGCGCGAGCGCGTGACCCGCGTAGTAGCGCGCGAGCGCCAGCTCGGGATCGTTGCGCAACGCGGCGGCGAGCGCGGCCTCGGCCTCGCGCGAGACATAGCCATTGGCGGCCAGGATCATCGCCTCGGCCTTGGCGGCGTGCAGGTCGGCGGGCGCGCCGTCCCCGCCGCTGAGCGCGATCAGCCGGTCGAGCACGGGCCAGGCCTCGTCGAAGCGCTGGAGCCTCAGGAGCGCCGAGGCCAGCAGGCGATGGCCCTCGACATCCTCGGGGCGCCCGGCGACCACCTGCTGCAGACGGGCGACAAGCGCGACGTATTGCTCGGCCTCCGCCGTCAGTTCGGGCTGAGGCCGGGGACCGTTGCCGCTTTGCAGGCGCGCCGCCTGCTCGGCATCGGCCTGGTCCAGGCGCTGCGCGCGGGCCTCGGCCACGAGGTCGCGCGCCGCCAGCGGACGGTCCAGCGAACCGGGACTGCCCACCGAGAAATAGAGCGCGATCGCAATCATCGGTGCGCCGGCCATCGCGCCCAGAAGCGCCTTGCGGGTGAGGGCGGGCGGGGCGTTCTGCGCCTCCGTGCTGCGCTCGGCCCGGCGTGCCGCGGCAAGCAGTCGGCGCGCGATCTCGGCCCGCGTCCCCTCCGCCTCGGCCGGGCTGACGACGCCCCGCTCCAGATCGCGCTCCAGTTCGGCAAGCTGGTCGCGATAGAGCGCGGTATCGCTGCTTTCGGCCAGGGCCGCCGGATCGGGCTCCGATGTCTGCTCAGCCTCGGTCGCACCCCGCACCATCGGGCGCAGCATGGCGAGCATAACGGCGAGCGTGATCGCCGCGCTGGCTAGCAGGAACCAGAACATGCCACGGAGGTAACGACGCCCAGCGGGGCCGACAAGCACCGGTGCCACCGCAACCTGGTGGGCGCACGAAAGAGTGTCGGATGGATACAGGTGCCGCGATGTCGCCCTTGGGCACCCTCAGGACGGTTTCACGACGTGACCGTCCGGCAGTCGTGCTAGAGCAGGGCGGCAGGCTAACGACCGCCGATCGCCAGGCCCGAGAGGTATGCGCCATGAAGCCCTATTCCGTCTTCGCCGTGGCACGCGAGGCGCTTCGCCACCACGAGGGGTGGGAGCGTGCCTGGGCCGACCCGGAGCCCAAGCGTCACTACGACGTCATCATCGTGGGCGCGGGCGGTCATGGTTTGGCGACGGCCTACTATCTCGCCAAAGAGCACGGCATCCGGAATGTGGGCGTGCTGGAGAAGGGCTGGCTCGGCGGCGGCAATACCGGGCGGAACACCACGATCATCCGCTCGAATTACCTGCAGCCAGCCTCCTCGGCGATCTACGAGCTGGCGCGCGGGCTCTACGAGGATCTCAGCCAGGAGCTGAACTTCAACATCATGTTCAGCCCGCGCGGCGTGCTGATGCTGGCCCAGACCGAGCACGAGCTGCGCGCCTGGAAGCGCACCGCCCATGCCAACCGCGCGGCCGGGATCGAGAGCGAGATGGTCGACGCACGCCGCATCCGCGAGATCGTGCCGATCATCAATACCGAGGGGCCGCGCTATCCGGTCCTGGGTGGTCTGTGGCAGC
This sequence comes from Pseudomonadota bacterium, assembly GCA_039199465.1. GTDB lineage: Bacteria > Pseudomonadota > Alphaproteobacteria > Rhodobacterales > Rhodobacteraceae > Thermohalobaculum. The sequence goes on along the minus strand of JBCCSW010000054.1, from coordinate 180 downwards.
CGCGCGGCGGCACGGCGCGCCATGATGCCGTCGCCTGGGGCTATGCCCGCGCCGCGTCGTCCATGGGCGTCGACATCGTTCAGAAATGCGAGGTGACCGGCGTCGACGTGTCGAACGGCAAGGTGATGGGCGTGCAGACCTCGCGCGGACCGATCACCTGCGACAAGCTCTGCATCGTCG
>JBCCSW010000053.1:0-15406 GCA_039199465.1 Pseudomonadota bacterium | reverse complement strand
GGCGGGCCTGGTGACCGGTGCCCTCGACCTGATCCGAGGACGATGGGACACGCCGGCCGCCAAATTGGCCTGGCTGGTCGGCATCGCCTCGGTCCCCGCGGTCGCCGCCGGACTGGCGCTTAAGCTGGCGGCGTTGGATGACGGGCTGCGGACCATCGAGATCATCGGCTGGGCCACGCTGCTGGGCGGCATCCTGCTCTATCTGGCCGACACCTTTGCGCCGACCGACCGCCGTGCGGCCACCGCTGACGCCGAAGAGGGCACGGCCTCGGCCTGGCGCCTTGGCGATGCCGTGATCATGGGGCTGGCACAGGCGCTCGCGCTGATCCCGGGCACCTCACGCTCGGGCATCACGATGACCGCGGCGCGCGGCCTCGGCTTCGGGCGCGAGGAGGCAGCGCGCCTGTCGCTCGTCATGGCGATCCCGCTGATCATCGCGGCGACCAGCATCGAGCTTGCCGGCATCGTGAGCGAGGGAGCGCCACAGGCAGCATCTGCCGCCGGATCGGCGACGGGTTCGATCGGGATGCTCTCTGCGCTCGCGCTCGCGGCGGTCCTGTCCTGCCTTGCGGCTCTCGCCGCGCTGGTGGTGATGTTCAGCATGTTCAGGCGAGCATGGACGATGACGCCCTTCGTGATCTATCGCGTCGGTCTCGGCATCGCGCTGCTGACGACCGCCTATAGCTGACGGCAAAACGGACGGAGGACGCGCCCATGGAAATCCAGGGACTGATCGCGGCCGCCGTCATCGGGGTTATCGCAGGCTGGCTCGCCAGCTTCATCGTGGGCGGGGGCGGGCTGATCAAATACCTGATCTGGGGCGTGCTCGGCTCGTTCGTCGGCGGCTTCCTGCTACCGCGCGTCGGCCTCAACATCGCGACAGGCATTCCCTTCCTGGACGCGATCCTGGTCTCGGCGGTTGGGGCCGTGGTCCTCGTGTTGGTCGCGCGCCTGATCTCCTGACGAAGGCCTTCTCGCTAGGATTGGCGCGAACGGGCGGCCTCGATCATGTCCTCGTATTGGCCGCGCGGGCGGAAGCGCACGAGATAGCCCTCGATGATCCCCTCGGGCGCTTCCGGCGTGATGCCGAGATCGACGAGGGTTTTCGCATCCGGGCTCACCACATTGTCCCGTGCGAGCAGCTTGACCTGATCCTCGGTGATCGGCGGCTCGGGCAGGAGCTGCAGCACCTTGCCCTGCAAGCGCGCAATCGGGACCGGCAGATCGACGATCAGCCGCTTGCGGCGGATGGTGTCGAGGGTCAGCTTCACGAGGTCGCGGAACGAATAGGTGTTGGGTCCGCCAAGCTCGTAGACGCCCGGCGCCGCCTTGCCCTCAAGCGCCAGCGCCGCCGCCTCGGCAACATCGTCCACATAGACTGGCTGAAACTCGGTCTTGCCCGACACGACAGGTATAGCGGGCGAGAAGCGCGCCATGCCGGCGAAACGGTTGAAGAAGGCATCCTCGGGGCCGAACACGATGGATGGGCGCAGGATGACCGCGTCGGGATAGTGCTCCAGGACCGCGGCCTCGCCCTCCGCCTTGGTGCGCGCATACTCGGCGCCGGTGGCGACATCGGCGATGGCCGAGATCAGAACGAAGCGCTTGACCCCTGCAGCCTTCGCGGCCTCAGCCGCCAGCCGGGGGCCGTCGGCCTGGGTCGTCTGGAAGGTGTTCTTGCCGGCATTGAACAGCACGCCGACCGAGTAGACGACGGCATCGGCCGCCTCCACAGCCCGCTCGAGCGAGGGTTTGTCGCGCACATTGGCCAGCACCGGCTCCACCTGGCCCACGACGCCATAGGTGCGCAGGAAGCCAGCCTCGTTCGGACGCCGACAGGCGGCCCGGACGCGCCAGCCGCGCTTGGCCATCGCGCGCGCGATATAGCGGCCGACAAAGCCCGAGCCGCCGATGATGGTGACGATCGGCGCGTCCGACGCCAGGGTGTCGCTCATCGTCTTCCTCCCATCCTGTTCTGTCGGTCGAGATGGCGGCGGCCCCCGGTTTTGTCGACCCGGCTGCGGCTTAGGGTATCGCTGCAAAGACGGCATCTGCGCTGCCACGACAGGCATGGCGAAGGCGCTGGCCAGCCGAGCAACACGCCATAGAGCAGCCGTTGACAGCGGCTATCGGCGCCAGTATCTCGCGCCCACCGCCCGCGCCGCCAATGACCCGGTGGCGAGGACTTGCCCAGGTGGCGGAATTGGTAGACGCGCCAGCTTCAGGTGCTGGTTCCCGTATGGGAGTGGAAGTTCGAGTCTTCTCCTGGGCACCAGCCGCCCACGGTTCGTGAGGCGGGGGACGAATGAGCATTACACTACACCACCACGACCTGCCGGACGGCCTCGACCTCGGCGCGGCGGTGGCGATCGATACAGAGACGATGGGCCTGAACCCGCATCGCGATCGGCTGTGCCTCGTGCAGCTCTCCGCTGGCGACGGCACCGTTCATCTTGTGAAGATCGCCAAGGACATGCAGCCCGCGCCCAATCTGGTCGCGCTGCTGAATGATCCCGGTGTCCTCAAGCTGTTTCATTATGGCCGCTTCGACATCGCTGTCCTATCGAACGCACTGGGCGCCGTCGCCCGGCCGGTCTATTGCACCAAGATCGCGTCGAAGATGGTACGAACCTTCACCGACCGACACGGGCTCAAGATGCTCTGCAGCGAGCTGTTGGGTGTCGATCTCTCGAAGCAGCAGCAGTCCAGCGACTGGGGTGCCGAGACGTTGAGCGAAGCGCAGATGGAGTATGCGGCCTCTGACGTGCTGCATTTGCATGCGCTGCGCGAGGTGCTGGACGGTCGACTGGCGCGCGAGGGGCGTATGGCGCTCGCCCAGGCATGCTTCGATTTCCTGCCCGACCGCGCCCTCCTCGACCTGCTGGGGTGGGAGGAGAAGGACGTCTTCCACCACTGAGGTTGTCGCGCACCGCTACTCTCCTTCCATTGACGGGGGTGAGCGGTTGGGCGCGACGCTCTATATCGAAGGGCGCCGGTAAATCGCCGCTCCGTCGTAGTGTAGCGGAGTGCCGGGTTCAGCAGCGGCAACGGGCAGCGAGGCGGTGCCAGGTTGGCACCACCAGTCAGGGAGGCCAGCGCATCGTGGACCATGCCGAGGCCAGCGCCGCCGCCCGCTTCGACGACGTCGACGCATCGCTTGCCGCGGGAAGGCGCGTTCTGGCGGTCGAGGCGGCGGCGCTGGCGGATTTCGCGCGCACGCTCGACACGCGCTTCTCCGCCGCCGTCGACATGATCATGCGCGCGCGGGGCCGGGTGATCGTCTCGGGCATGGGCAAATCGGGCCATGTCGGACGCAAGATCGCAGCAACGCTCGCCTCGACCGGGACGCCCGCGCATTTTGTGCATCCGGCCGAAGCCAGCCACGGCGATCTCGGCATGATCACGACCGACGACGTGGCGCTGGTGCTGTCGAATTCGGGCGAGACGCGGGAGCTTGCCGACGTGATCGCCCATACCCGCCGCTTCGCCATCCCGCTGATCGGCGTGGCCTCGCGCCCGACCAGCGCGCTGATGCGGGCGGCAGACGTTGCACTGGCGCTGCCCCAAGTGCCCGAGGCAGGACCCGGCGCCGTGGCACCGACCACGTCGACCACGCTCACGATCGCGCTCGGCGATGCGCTCGCTGTCGCGCTGATGGAACAGCGCGGCTTCACGGTGGAGAGCTTCAAGCTGTTCCATCCGGGCGGCAAGCTGGGCGCGCAGCTCGTCGCGGTGGGCGATCTGATGGCGACGCCTGACCGGCTGCCCCTGGTCGATGCCGCGACACCGATGGCGGAGACGTTGCTCGCGATCAGCGCCAAGGGCTTCGGCGTCGCCGGCGTCGTCGATGGCCAGGGCCGGCTGACGGGTATCATCACCGACGGCGACCTGCGCCGCCATATGGACGGGCTGATGGCGCGGACCGCAGGCGAGGTGGCGACCGCGGACCCGGTGACGATCAGGCCGGACCGGCTGGCGCAGGAAGCGCTGGGTCTCATGAACCAGCGCAAGATCACCTGCCTGTTCGTGACCGAGGCTGACGGACCCTGCACCCCGCTCGGCCTCTTGCAGATGCATGACTGCCTGCGCGCGGGCGTCGACGCGATGGCACCCCGCGTCGCAACCGGGACTGCGCTGGGGGACGTGTCGTGACCGCGCCCCAGGACGCCCCGCAAGCTGCCCCGCCAAGCGCTGCGGCGGGCGTATCCGACATGGGCCCTTCCGACATGGCCCCTTCCGACATGGGGGCCTCCGGCACGGACGCTCCAGATACGGACGCGTCATACCCCGCGGCGGCGATGCAACCTAGGACCAACGATAGCGAGGCGGCGAGCCTGCGGGCCCGCCGGGCGTCGAGCCGGCGCTACAGCCTCATGATCCGTTTCGGCAAATGGCTGCTGCCGCTCGGCGCGCTTGGGGTTCTGGCCAGCATCTTCCTCAGCGGTGCCGAGCGTGGCGGACTTGAGGACATGCTGTCGGCCGAGGAGATCGCCCGCCTCGGCGCCGGGCTCCGCCTGGAGCAGCCACGCTTCGTCGGTCGGACGACGGGTGGGCAGCCGTTCGAGCTGTCGGCCGAGGCGGCAGAACCGGACAGCGCGCTGGCCGAAGAGATCGTCCTGATCAAGCCGGAGGGCCGGCTGACCCTTGCCGGCGGTCGCATCCTGACCGGCAGTGCCGAGGGCGGGCTGATGCGCCGCACCGCTGAGACGCTGACGCTGACGGGCGGTGTGCGCATCGAGACCGATGACGGCTATCGCTTCGACACCGCCGCGCTGACGGTCTTCCTGTCGCGACGCGATGCAACGGCCCCCGGCGCGGTGCGGGGGACGGGACCAGCCGGGACGCTGGAGGCCGCGCGCATGGTGATCATGGGCACCGCGGACGGCGAGGCCGATCCTGCCGCCGCCGTGATCCGCTTCGAGGGTGGCGTCCGCGTCCTGTTCACACCGCCGAAAAAACACTAGGTACTCGGCTGGCCTGCCGGGTTTTCGTAAGGGGTTTCGCAGATGTCGTCGACTGTCAGCCGGCTTCCCGTCGTGGCGATCGTGACGCTTGCCGCGGCGATCGCCGGTCTGGCGTTGCCAGGGGTCGCGACCGCGCAGGACAGTCCCTTCGGCGGCTTCAAGCACGACAACACCCAACCGATCGAGATCACTTCGGATGCGCTTGAGGTCCAGCAGGCCAACAACGTCGCGATTTTCCAGGGCGACGTGGTCGCCGGCCAAGGGACGCTCCGTCTTACCGCCCAGCGTGTGGAAGTCTTCTACGACACCGAGCAGTCGAGCGGCGATACCGGCGCGATCCAGCGGATGCGCGCCGAGGGCGACGTGCTGCTCTCGAACGGGTCCGAGACGGCGTCGGGATCCTGGGGCGAGTACGACGTGATCTCCGGCACCATGCGCATGGGCGGAAATGTCGTGCTGAGCCAGGGCGCCAACGCGATCTCGGGCCAGAGCCTGGTCATCGACCTGACCGCCGGCACGGGGCGGATCGAGGGCGGGCGGGTAAAATCGGTCTTCACGCCCGGCCAGAACGCCAGCGAGAGCAATTGACCGGCGCGCCATGACGCTCAGAGCGGTCACCGACGGGCTGCTGGTACGCAGCCTAGGCAAATCCTACCGGCGCCGCCCGGTCGTGCGCGACGTGTCGTTCCGGTTGCAGCGTGGCGAGGTCGTGGGCCTGCTCGGCCCGAACGGTGCGGGAAAGACCACGTGCTTCTATATGGTGATCGGGCTGGTGCCCGCAGATACCGGTGAGATCGAGATCGATGGGCTGGAGGTCGGCAGCCTGCCGATGCACCGCCGCGCGCGCCTGGGCCTCGGCTATCTGCCGCAGGAGGCGTCGATCTTCCGGGGCATGACGGTCGAGGAGAACATCCTCTCGGTTCTGGAGCTGACGGTCAGCGACCGAAACCTGCGCAGGCGGAGCCTCGAGGCGCTTCTCGGGGAGTTCTCGATCACCCATCTGCGCCGCGCGCCGTCACTCGCTTTGTCGGGCGGCGAACGCCGACGCGTGGAGATTGCACGCTGTCTTGCGTCGAATCCTCGATATGTCCTTCTTGACGAGCCCTTCGCCGGCGTCGACCCGATTGCGGTCGGCGACATCCGCGCCTTGGTCGCCCATCTCAAGGACCGGGGGATCGGCGTGCTCATTACCGATCACAACGTTCGCGAAACGCTCGGGATTATTGACCGGGCATATATCTTGCATGATGGTCACGTCCTCATGAGCGGCTCGCCCGACGAGGTGGTGCAGGACGAGAACGTCAGGCGCGTCTATCTCGGCGAAGGGTTCCGCATCTGACGTCAGGCCTTGCGTGACGGACCGGAACGGTCCGGCGCCTTCGAGGCAGCACCCAGACGGGCACAGTGATGCAGGGCTTACGCCTAGAGGTACGACAGACACAGCAGCTGGTGATGACCCCCCAGCTGCAGCAGGCGATCAAGCTGCTCCAGATGTCCAATCTCGAACTCGAGGCGCATGTGGCGGCGCTACTCGAGAGCAATCCGCTGATCACGACCGAAGACGGCACGACGGCCGAGCCGCGTGAGCGCGAGGAGGCCGACGACACGGCCCCGTCGCCCGAAGGCGATCCGAAGGCGGGCGATCTGAGCGAGGACCCGTCGCGGATCGGCGACAGCTTCGACGTCGATATCGCGGGCAATGTCTACGACAGCGCAGGACCAGGGACCGACGTTCCGACGCCCACCGCCGCCGATCCGGCCCAGCGACCGCTTGAGCCGCGAAGCCTGTGGGGCACCGGGTCGGGAGACGCTGCGGCGATGCCGGCCTTCGAAGGCGTCGCCGACACACCGGCCCTGCGCGACCATCTCGCCCGCCAAGTGCGGATGATGCGCCTTGCCGAGCCGATCCGTGCAACGGCGCTGGCGCTGGTCGAGGCGCTGGAGGACGACGGCTACCTGCGCGAAGCGCTGAGTGCCGTGGCCGGCCGCCTGGGCGCGACGGCGGAGGAGGCGGAGACCGCGCTTCAGGCCCTGCAGCGCTGCGACCCCGTCGGTGTCGCCGCGCGCGACCTGGCCGAATGTCTTGCGCTGCAGCTTGCCGAGCGCAACCGTCTCGACCCGATGATGCGGCGGCTTCTCGACAACCTGCCGCTGCTGCAGCGCGGCGATCGGCACCGCCTATGCCTCGCCTGCGGTGCTCATCCCGAGGACATCGCCGACATGCTGGCCGATCTGCGCGGCCTCGACCCCCGGCCGGGGCACCGCTTCAGCAGCGAGGATGTTCGCCTGCGCGTGCCTGACGTTGTCGTGAAGGCGCGGGCCGACGGCGGCTGGGATATCGCCCTGAACGAGGCCACATTGCCGCGGATTGCGATGGACCAGACCTATGCCCTCAGCCTCGACGGTGCCGGGCGGGAATGCGATCGCTGGATCGCCGAACGCAGGGCCGAGGCGCATTGGCTGCTGCGCTCGATGGCCAAGCGGGCCGAGACGATCCTGGTGGTCAGCCGCGAGATCGTACGCGCCCAGGCCCGCTTCTTCGATGAGGGCGCGGCGGCGCTCCGACCGATGACACTGAGGCAGGTGGCCGAGGCGACCAGCCTGCATGAAAGCACCGTCAGCCGCGTCGCCTCGGGCAAGCTGATCGACACGCCGCGCGGGCTGTTCGAGTTCAAGTACTTCTTCACGAACGCGGTCGGCGACGACATGATCTCGGCCGAGAGCGTGCGTCAGAAACTGCGACAGCTGGTCGATGGCGAAGCCGCCGACGCCATCCTGTCGGATGACGACATCGTGGCGGCGCTGGATCGGCAGGGCATGGCCGTTGCCCGCCGTACCATCGCCAAGTATCGGAAAATGCTGGGTATTCCGTCCTCGGTCGAACGGCGCCGTCTGCGCGCCTTCGCCTGAACCGGTCCGGAAACACAACGTTTACCATCCATCAGCCATTTCATCTGCCGGATCGCCTGTCATAGGGTGGAGGGCGGCGACTCGTCGTCGATGCCGTGGCGCAGCCGCGCCACCTGCCGCAGCGCCGGGCCTATCGGCGCAGGAAAACAAGGCGGAGAGCCCATGAAGATCAAGATCTCAGGCAAGCAGATGGATGTCGGTGACGCGCTCACCGGCCATGTCGAGGCGCGTCTGGAGGAGGCCGTCACCAAATATTTCGATCGCCCGGTAAGCGCGACGGTGGTGTTCTCGCGCGATGTCAAAAGCTTCTTCAAGACCGAGGTCCTGGTATCGCTCGCGACCGGCCTGCAGGCCCGCGCCGAAGGCAGCGCGCATGACGTCTACGCGGCGTTCGAGCAGGCGACGGACCGGATCGAGAAGCAGGTCCGGCGCTACAAGCGGCGCCTCAAGAACCACCATCAACGCCAAACGCAACCAATTGACGTGATCGCCGCGGCCGCATACGTGCTGCCTGCCGACGCCGATGACGACGAAGACACCGGTGCGGCGGGTGAGGATGCGCCGACAATAATCGCGGAGACGAAGGCGGAGATTCAGACCCTCTCGGTCGGGGATGCCGTCATGCAGATGGAGCTCAGGCACGCGCCGTTCCTGTTGTTCAGGAACACGGCCACCGGGCGCCTTAATGTCGTCTTTCAGCGCGATGATGGTCATGTGGGTTGGGTGGACCCCGACCTCGCCCGGGAGACCGTGACCGCGTGAGCGCCCGGCGCGCGTAGTTTTTTTGGACGGATGGTTCTGATGGACCTGAATGACATCCTTCGACCGGAAGCAGTGCTACCCGCCCTGAAGGGCACCGGCAAAAAGCACATCTTCCAGGAAGTTGCCGCCCGGTTGGGCGATATGCATGGCGTCGACCCCCGCCGCATCAGCGAGGGGCTGGTCGCGCGCGAACATCTAGGTTCGACCGGCATGGGCAACGGCGTTGCGATCCCCCATGCCCGAATCGAGGGGCTGGACCGGATCTGCGGGCTGTTCGCCCGCTTGGCTCAGCCGGTGGCCTTCGACGCCGCTGACGGAGTGAATGTCGATCTGATGTTCGTGCTGTTGGCGCCCGAGGATGCCGGGGCCGACCATCTTCGGGCGTTGGCAAAGGTGTCGCGTCTCATGCGCGATGCCGAACTGCGCGCGAAGCTACGCCAGACGGGTGACGCTGCGGCGCTGCACGCGTTGCTGACCGAGCCGTCGAGCGCCCGGGCGGCGTGAGGCGACGCCGATAAGCGAATGGCGGCTGACAGCGGGTCAGCCACCTCTTCTGACATCATCGAGCACTGATGTCTTGGTCGCGGCGGCGTTGCTGCCGCCCGCTCACTATGTGCGATCAGTGGACGCTGACGGCCTTCAGATCGTTGCGCTCGGCAAGTGCGAAGGCGACTGGCCTGTTAGGCGCAAGCGCCAGCACGTTGCCCGCCTCGTCATGCACCGAATAGAAGCGCGCGCCCGAGGCCTTGAGATCGTCCGGCAGCATATCCACGCCGGCCTGACGCACATAGACGATACGGCGCTCGATCGGCGTGGCATCTGCGGTCACAGCAGGGGTGTCGGTCATATCCGCCTCCTCACTCCGCCGCCTTGGGCGCGCCGATGGCGATGGTCTGCACCACGCTCTCCGGCTCGTGGCGGGCAAGCTCGATATGCAGCAGGCCGTTCTCAAGGTTCGCGCCCACGACCTCCACATGCTCGGCCAGGACAAAGCTGCGCTGGAATTGCCGCGCCGCGATACCCCGGTGGAGGTACTGGCGATCGCCGGTATCATCCTGCTTGCCGCGCACTGTCAGCTGTCCGTCCTGCAGCGTTATCTGCAGATCGGCCTCGCCGAAGCCCGCGACGGCGAGCGTGATGCGATAGGCGCTCTCATCGACCAGTTCGATATTGTACGGGGGATAGCCGTCCACGCCCTTTGCCGTGCGTTCCAGCAGCCGATCCAGCTGTTCGAACCCCAGCAGGTGGGGATAGGAGGCGAAAGTCAGCCGTGACATGGTCTTGTCCTCGTTGCCAAGCGACATCCAGGGGCGGCCCGCATGCGGCGCCGCTTATCGTTCATATGGGAACGAAACGGACGCGCGGCAATCCTGGCGCCGTGCGACGCTCAGAGCGCGAGGGCGTGGCTGTCCTTGCCGCCATGCGCCGCCGACCAGGAAAGCGGGTTGTCGAGGAAGTCGGAGAGGCCGTTAAGCGCATCGCCGTCGAAGCTTCCCCGCGCTTTGGCCTCACTCAGCACATGGCGCCAGGTGGCCAGGTAGTGGAGCCTGATGCCGTGGCCGGCCAAGCCGTCCGGCACTTCGGGGAAGATGTCGTAGTAGAACAGGACGCAGGTATGGGCACACTCGGCGCCGGCCTCGCGAAGCGCGCTGACGAAGTTCAGCTTCGAGCCGCCGTCCGTCGTCAGGTCCTCGACCAGCAGCGTGCGCGCGCCCTCGGCGAAGCGTCCCTCGATCCGCGCGTTGCGGCCGAAGCCTTTGGGCTTCTTGCGCACATAGAGCATCGGCAGAGCCAGGCGCTCGGCAATCCAGGCGGCAAAGGGAATACCGGCGGTCTCACCCCCCGCGACGGCGTCGAAGCGCTCCACCCCCGCCTGGGCGACCAGCTGTGCGCAGGCCAGATCCATCGCCATCGCGCGGCCGCGGGGGTGGCTGATCACCTGCCGGCAGTCGATATAGCACGGCGCAACCAGCCCGGAGGTCAGCGTGAACGGCTCGGCCGGCCGAATATCGATGGCGCCGATGTCCAACAGCATGCGCGCGATCGCGCTGCCCGCGGCATCCGGGTCGAACTGGGCAAAACCGGTCATCACGTCTCCTCGACACGCCAGTGCAGCGGAAAGCCGGGATCGAAAACGGTGACGGGCCCGGCACCCGTCTCGATCATGGACCGAGGCTGCCAGGCGGCCCCCTTGGCCAGGCGCACCCGCTCCTCGGTCAGGGGCACACGGTAGAACTGCGCGCCGTGGATCGCGGCGAAGCCTTCCAGCCGGTCCAGGGCGTCCGCCTGCTCGAACACATGGGCAAGGATCGGCAGGGACACCGTCGCCGTGAAACAGCCCGCGCAGCCGCAGGGCGCGAGCTTGGCATCATCGGTATGGGGGGCGCTGTCGGTGCCCGAGAACAGGCGCGGATCGCCCGAGATCGCGGCCTCGACCAGCGCCAGGCGGTGTGTCTCGCGCTTTGCGACGGGCAGGCAGTAGTAGTGCGGCCTGATCCCGCCGGCCAGGATGTGGTTCCGGTTGATCACCAGATGATGGGTCGTGATCGAGCCGGCCGTGTTGGCGCCGGCCCCGCGCACAAAGGCGATCCCATCGGCCGTCGTAATGTGCTCCAAGACAATCCGCAGCGCGGGCAGCCGCAGGCGAAGCGGCGCCAGGATGCGGTCGATGAATGCTGCTTCCCGGTCGAAGATGTCGACATCGTCGTCCGTCACCTCACCATGGATGCAGAGCGGCAGACCGATCTCGGCCATCCGCTCCAGCACGCCCATCACCCGCTCGACATCGCGCACGCCAGAGGCGGAGTTCGTGGTGGCACCCGCAGGATAGAGCTTGACCGCCGTGACGATGCCGGCGCGCGCGGCCGCGGCAACGTCATCGGGATCGGTCTCCTCGGTCAGATAGAGCGTCATCAGCGGCGTGCCCCGGCTGCCGGCCGGAAGGGCTGCCAGGATACGCTCGCGATAGGCCGTGGCATCGGCGCCGGTGACCACCGGCGGGACGAGGTTCGGCATGATCAGTGCCCGCGTCAGCCCCGCCAACGAGGGCCCGGCGATCCCGGCCAGCATCGCCCCATCGCGCAGATGCATGTGCCAGTCGTCAGGTCGGCGTATCGTGAGGCTATGGGTCATCGGTCGCTGCTCGGGCTGATCGCCGGCGGGCCCCCGGTCGGCGCTGTAAGCGGCCTATCAGCAAGCATCAGGCGACGGAAGGCGCTGTGCCCGGCGCACCTCTCTGCTTTGCGGATCAGACGCACGGGTCCAGCGCGCCGGCCCAAACATCTGTCCCGCGGGCCGGCCCCTGGCACCGGCCCGGCCGCATGCGCCCCTGCGCGCTCTCCTCGATAGGCGAAGCCCGGGGCTATCAACCGCGCGGCACAATCCAGTGTTGAGCGGCTTACCCCTGCGCAGCGCGGCACTATCATCAAACCAAACAGCCGTCCCGACCGATCAGGAGAGGAACCACCACGATGCACCGACTTTTCCGCCTGCCTCTCGCCGTGGCGCTCGGCGCGGCGGCGATCCCCGCCATGGCCGAAGACACGTCCTTCGAAATCGTCAGCTCCCAGCATACCTTCATGGTTGAGACAGTGGCGGAAGGGCTCGAGAACCCCTGGGGCCTCGACTTCCTGCCCGACGGCCGGATGATCGTGACCGAGCGCCCCGGCCGCATCCGCCTGGTCGACGCTGACGGCACCCTCTCCGACCCCCTGGCGAACGTGCCCGAGATCGTCAGCGAGTTCCGCGACGGCTTGCTAGACATCGCCGTCAGCCCGAGCTTCTCCGAGGACAGCACGGTGTTCTTCGCCTACTCGCTGAAGGAAGGCGACATGCGCTGGCTGCAGGTCGCCTCGGCCCAGCTCGACGGCACCGCCCTCACCGATCTGACCGTGATCCACGAGGCCGAGGTAAAGAGCACGCATGACCAGGGCTTCGGCTCGCGGATCCGCTTTGACGATGCCGGCAACATGCTGATCAGCGTGGGCGACCATAACGAGCCCCCGACCTCGCAGGACCCGAGCAACACGCTCGGCTCGATCATTCGGATCGCGACCGACGGGACGCCGGCTGCGGACAATCCCGGCGGCGATCTCAACCCGGCGATCCTTGCCTATGGCTTCAAGAACCCGCAGGGCCTGGCGATACACCCCGAGACCGGCGACGTCTGGGCGACCGATCACGGCGGGGTCGGCGGTGGCGAGATCAACGCGGTCGCAGCCGGCGAGAACTATGGCTGGCCCGAGCGGACCTATGGCAGCGGCGACGCGCCGCGCGCTGCAACGATCGGCGATTTCGTTGAGCCCGTCTTCACCTGGGGCGCCGCGCCGACGGTCGCACTGTCGGGTCTCGAGATCTACACGGGCGCCGACTTCCCGCTTTGGCAGGGAGATCTGTTCACCGGCTCGCTGACCCAGGCGGCGCTGATCCGTGTCATGCTGGATTTCGACAACCGGGTGGTTGGGACCGAATACGTGATCGATGGCGATCTGGGCCGCATCCGCGAGGTTCGCCAGGGTCCTGACGGCATGCTCTATATCCTGAACGACGAAGTGGAGGGCGGCATTTACCGCCTTGCGCCCAAGACCGATTGATGCCGGCGGCGAAGGGCCGGCCAGACGGTCGTCGCCAGGCCCCAAAGAAAAACCCCGGCCGCCTGGGCCGGGGTTTCAGAAACCTGGTGGAGCCAAGGGGAGTCGAACCCCTGACCTCTTGAATGCCATTCAAGCGCTCTCCCAACTGAGCTATGGCCCCAGGTGATGGCCGTGGGCGGCGAGATACGGCGAACTCGCGGCCGGCGCAAGGGACATTACCTCGCTTCGCCCCGCCCGATGCGCCACCGCACCTGACCCATCCGCACCCGAACGCAGTCGTGCAGCCTGGGCAGGTACCGGATCACGTGTCGTCGTCGTCGCCCGTCTTGCGGTCCCCGCCGAGATCATCCAGGTCGTCGTCGTCCTCATCATCCTCCAGGAGGACGTCACCCTCGAAGTCGCCGAGATCGTCGTCGTCGTCGTCATCCTCATCGTCCGGCGAACTGTCGTCATCCTGCGAACCATCATCGGTCGCATCGTCCGAGGTCGTCGGCCCGTCGCTGTCGTCGCTGTCGTCATCCTCGGCATCGGCAAGGGTCACCGTGTCGCCGTCCTCATCCTCGGCGGCGTCTTCCTCGTCGATCAGCTCCTCTTCCTCGTCGACCAGCTGTTTCGCGGGAACAGGTGCTGCGCCAGCGCGGCTCGCCTTGGTGGGCTTCCGCTTCTCAACCTTCGACAGGTCCACCACCTCGCCCGTATAGGGGCTGATGATCGGATCCATATTGAGATCGTAGAAACGCTGCCCGGTGGTCGGACAGGTCCGCTTCACGCCCCATTCGGGCTTGGGCATGCGACTTCCTCGGTTCATGGAATCGGATGAGGGCGGGTGCCATAGATACCGAGGCGAGTCAAAGTGAAAGGCGGCGCTGCAGGTCCGCGGTTCGCCTGCCGCAATGCTGGGCGCCGTGCTGGACTCCGCGATGGGCGCCGTGCTGGGCGCCGTGCTGGGCGCCGTGCTGGCCGGAGCATTGGCCTGCGGCTTATGCTGCAGTGCGAAAGGTGCGCTTGTATCGGCGATGCTTGGACCATAGCCTCGCCCAGGCGTAGGACGAGGGACCGACGATGCTGTATCACGCCTATGAAATGACGCATGCCGCGCTCGGTCCGATGCGGACGGCAGCGCGCTGGTCCAGCCAGGCGCTCCGCAGCCCGTTCTATCCCTTCGCCCAAACGCTACCGGCGCGCGCCACCGCCGCCGCGTTCGAAATGTTCGTCGATGCCACAAAGCGTTATGGCAAACCGGAATTCGGCATCGACGAGACCGAGATTTCGGGTGAAGTCGTCCCTGTCGAGGAAGAGGTCGTCTTCGAGAAGCCGTTCTGCCAGCTCCTCCACTTTCGACGGAAGGGCGAGCTGGCGCGGTCGCGCAACGACCCCAAAGTGCTGATCCTGGCACCGATGTCCGGCCACTTCGCAACGCTGCTGCGCGGCACGGTCGAGGCGATGCTGCCCGAACATGACGTCTACATCACCGACTGGACCGATGCGCGAGATGTCCCGATCTCGGACGGTCGCTTCGATCTCTCCAGCTATGTCGACTATGTGCGCGAGTTCATCGCCTTTCTCGGCCGCGACGGCGAGCGCGTCGCCGTCATGGGGGTGTGTCAGCCAGGCGTGCCGGCGCTGGTCGCGACGGCCTTCATGTGCGCCGACAGCGACGCGTCGCGCCCGTCGTCCCTGATCCTGATGGGCAGCCCGATCGACACTCGCGTCAGCCCGACCGAGCCGACGCGGCTGGCCGAGGAAAAGCCGATCAGCTGGTTCGAGAAGAACGTGATCGCCACGGTGCCGTGGCCGAACCTCGGCTTCCTGCGGCGGGTCTATCCGGGCTTCCTGCAATTGCAGGGCTTCATGCACATGAACCTGGATCGCCATGTCGATGCGCATGTGAACCAGTTCCGCAACCTCGTGCGCGGCGACGGCGACAGCGCGGCGGCGCATTCGGCGTTATCCGAGGAATACCTGGCCGTGATGGACCTGACCGCCGAGTTCTACCTCGAGACGGTCGAGAAGGTGTCCCAACGACACGACCTGCCGAAGGGCGCCTTGGTCCTCTGCAACCGCAAGGTCGACCTGTCGACCATTCGCGATGTCGGCGTGATGACGATCGAGGGCGAGAAGGACGACATTACCGGCCGCGGCCAGACCGAGGCGGCCCATGGCCTGCTGACCAAGTTG
>JBCCSW010000052.1:0-15447 GCA_039199465.1 Pseudomonadota bacterium | reverse complement strand
GCCAATGCCCGTGCCAGTACATCCGGATCGGCTCGCCCTCGGGGATCGCCTGGACCAGCTCCACCTTGAAGGGCTCGCCGGTCGCCTCGTAGTGGGCGATGGCGCGGGCGCGGTCCCAGACCTCGGTGCGGACCGGGTCGCGTGCGGCGATGATCTCGCGCATGCGCTTCTCGATCGCCGCGAAATCGTCCTCGTGGAAGCGCTCTTCGCGGTCGAAGTCGTAGTACCAGCCGTTCTCGATCACCGGACCGATGGTGACGCGGGTCTCGGGGAACAGCTCCTGCACGGCGCGGGCCATGATATGCGCGCAGTCGTGCCGGATCAGCTCGAGCGCCGGCGCTGCGTCCTTGGCGGTTACGATGGCCAGCGCCGAGTCGCCGGTCAGCGGTTCGGACAGATCGGCCAGCCGGCCGTCGATCCGGGTCGCGAGCGCTGCCTTGGCGAGCGATTTAGAGATGTCGGCCGCCACCTCGGCACCCGTCGTGCCGGTCGCATACTGCCGAGCCGCGCCGTCGGGAAGGGTGATGGTGATCGCATCGTTCATGGGACCGCTCATGTCCGGGTTGAGGTTGAGCGTGGTTGGATCGGCGTCCGCGCCCGGCCTGTCAAGCGAGAGGCTGCCGGGCGCGGCTCACAGCAGTCGACGCGGGCGCGGTCAGATCCCGAGATGGGCGAAGGCTGCGCTCGCCACGCCCTCGGGCGTTGCCGAGGCATCGAGGCAGTGCCAGCCCTCGGGCGGCGCGTCGGCGAAGCGCTGGCGCATCACCACATCGGCCGTGGCGTCGGAGGCATCGTGGACGCGGGCCGCAACGCGCTCGGCCGCCGTCTTGGCCGCGGTCCGCAGCCAGAGCCCCTCGACCGGCACGCCTTCCCGTGTCGCCAGACCCTCCAGCGCGTTCCGCATATCCTCGCCCAGAAAGGTCGCATCAAGCACGACCGGTTGGCCCGCCCGCAGCACCGTCCGCGCCGCGAGCATCATGCAGCGGATCACCAGCCGGTCCATCCGCACGCCATAGGCCGATT
This sequence comes from Pseudomonadota bacterium, assembly GCA_039199465.1. Taxonomy (GTDB): domain Bacteria; phylum Pseudomonadota; class Alphaproteobacteria; order Rhodobacterales; family Rhodobacteraceae; genus Thermohalobaculum. Next base: position 14,424 of record JBCCSW010000052.1, on the reverse strand, counting down.
GCGGCAGTCGTGTCCCCGGATCGACGCCCGCGATGCGCTTGCGCGAAAGGTCCGAGCGGATGACCACACCACCTGCGAGGGGGCCGAGACGTGGGGCGATGGCGGCTGAGAGCGTCGACTTGCCCGTGCCCGAGATGCCGCCGACCGCAATCAGCCGTGGCACGGGCCGGCCCTCCAGCGCGGTGAGGGCGGCATCGAGCCGCGCCTCGGCTTTCGCGCCCTCGCCCTTCGTCGCCGCCACCATCGACCGGATCGCCGCGCGCATCGAGACGAACAGCGGCATGAGCGGCAGCGCCGCATAGCCGCCCGCGATGCCGAGATAGCCGGAAAGCAGCAGCGACGCCTCGCCCCGGCAGTCACGCGCGCAGAGATCCATCACGGTGAAGGCCAGGTCATACATCACGTCGACCGTCGCGATGCCCTCGTCGAACTCGATCGCGTCGAACGGCACGGGCGTCTCGCCGAGCATAACGATGTTGCCGAGATGCAGATCGCCGTGACAGCGCTTGACTTGGCCGAGACGCCGACGCTGGTCCAGCAGGGCGCTGTGGCAGGCGGCCCGGATCTCGGCGGCCGACCGCCAGGCCGCGACCTTTGTCGCGAAGGCCGGCCCGGCATCGACGCTGTCGAAGGCGGCTGCGATCGCCCGGATCGTGGCGAGGACCGCCACCCGGCCGCCGGCCGAGGGCGCTTCGGGCGCCGCGCGATGCAGGCGCGCGATCTGCAGCGCCAGCCTCTCGATCATCGGCCGGCTAAGGCGCCGCTGATCCGCCAGCCGGTCAAGCTCATGCGAGCGGTCGAAGCGGCGCATCTGCACCAGCCATTCCAGTGGTTCGCCGTCGCCGCCGATCGACAGGCCCCCAGGGCCGCGCGTCACCGGCGCGACACCCAGATAGAGGTCGCGCGCCGCCGCGTTTACCGCGATCTCACGCCGGCAGAAGCGCTCGCGCAGCGCCAGCGTCGAGAAATCGGCATAGGGCGTCTTTACCGCGCGCTTCAGCTTCCACGCATAACCGCCCGCCATGAAGAGCCGCGAGATGTGGGTGTTGACACGCTCGACCGGTCCGCCATGGGTCGAGGGCGAGGACAGGAATTCCACGACCTCGCGCTGCCCGGCTTCGGCGTCGTCCTTGCGTTTCATGCCGACCATCCCGACGGGCGCAGGGCGCCCGCCGCTGCGATTCGGTCCGATACTCGCGCGCTGACGGCCCCAGAACCTTGAGATCGCTCAGAGCGAGCGGACCTGCCCGCCGTCGCAGCGTATCTGGCTGCCGGTGACATAGGCGGCCTGGGCCGAGCACAGGAATGCCGCAACTGCCGCGAACTCGGCCGGGTCGCCGTAGCGCCCTGCCGGGATCGCAGCGCGCTGGATGGCGCGGATCTCCTCGATCGTCTTGCCCTGCCGCTCGGCCGCCGCACCGTCCAGTTGGTCGACCCGCTCGGTATGGATGCGCCCCGGCAGCAGCATGTTGACCGTCACGCCCTGGCCCGCCAGGTCGTTGGCCAGCGACTTGGACCAGCCCGCCAGCACGCCCCTGATCGCGTTCGAGAGGCCGAGCGTCGGGATCGGCTGGATAACGCCCGAGGAGCCGACGGTCAGGATCCGGCCCCAGCCGCGCTCGGCCATGGCGGGCGCATAGTGATGCGCGATCTCTATCAGGCGCATCGCCATCATCTCGAACTGGCTCCGCATCACGTCGAGATCGGCGTCGATCATCCGCCCCGGCGGCGGCCCGCCGGAGTTGCAGACGAGGATGTCGACCTGGCCGATGCTGCTCGGCAGGGCGGCGTCCAGCGCAGCCAGGGCGCCGGGATCGCCAAGGTCCATGACCACGCTCTCGGCCCGCCCGCCCTTGGCACGGATCCCCTCGACGACCGCGGCCAGCGCATCGGGCGTGCGGCCGGCCACCAGAACATGCGCGCCCTCGGCCGCTAGCGCGTCGGCGATCGCGCGGCCGAGGCCCCGGGTGCCCGCCAGCACCAGGGCGCCCTTGTCCGATATCCCCAGGTCCATCAGCCGATCTCCTTCAGTCGCTTGTCGAGCCGGGCCATCAGCCGCGTGATCTCGTCGTGGTCGCGCGCGCTCAGCTTCGGTCCCGGCGCGCGCAGGGCGGCCGATGCGATGGCGCCACGCCTGCGCAGCACCTCCTTGCGCACGGCGAGGCCGAGACCGGGCTGCTGCTCGTAGCGCACGATCGGCAGATGGGCGTCGAAGATGTCCTGCGCCCGGTCTGGATCCTGCGCCATCCCGTCGACCACCTGAACCAGCATCTCGGGATAGCAGTAGCCGGTCATCGCACCGTCGGCGCCGCGGGCCATCTCCTCGGCCAGGAACAGCGCCGAGTTGCCGCAGAGAACCGAAAGGCGGGGCACCCCCGTGCCGGGGCCCGAGCGTGCGCGGATCGCGTCCAGCTTGTTGAGGCCGGGCCAGTCCTCGTGCTTCAGCATCACGACCTGGGGCAGGTCGGTGGTGATCTGCAGCACGCTTTCGGCCGAGATCTTGACGCCCGTGAGCTGCGGGTAGTCCTGCAGGCAGACCGGCACGTCTGGCCCCAGTGCGCCGCAGACGGCGGTGTAATAGCCCCGCACGCGATCCTCGGGCGCTGTGCCGGCGGGCGGTGCGACCATGACGCCTGCCGCGCCCGCCGCCATCGCCTCATGCGCCAGCCGCCGCATCGGGTCGAGGCCGCCACCCGAGACGCCGACGATCACCGGCATGCCTGCCTGCGCGATCATCCGCTTGGCGATCGTCAGGCTCTCGTCGGCCGAGAGCTTCGGCGCCTCGCCCATGACGCCGAGGATGGTCATGCCGTTCACGCCGGTCGTCTTGTAGAAGTCCACAAGACGGTCGGCGCTCTCCAGATCCAGCGTGCCGTCATCGGCGAACGGCGTCGCCGCGATGATGAAGACCCCGCGCGTCTCGCGATGGATGAGCTCGGTCATGGGCGCGTCCCCCCGGCGCTTGATTGGCGGGCGCCTATCCGGGATGCGTCCCCGAGGGCCCTGCGTTGTTGGCCGGACCCCTCGGCGCCCTCACCGAACGCGCCGCATCGGTCGCGTCGATGCAGGGCGTTCCCGGCAGGCGAAGTCCAACCGCGACCCTGCAGATATCGAGGACATCGGCCGATGAATACCCCAGGTTCCGCTGCACGAGATCGTCGGAGAGGTCAGTGCATCGTCGTCGGCCTGTTCGCGGTCGTCGCCGCGTCCCTTACCGCTACAGGCGACGCAGGGCGCGCATCCTCACCCTCGCTGCAGAACCGCGGGCCGATGTTGGGGGCTGGCGATGTGGCGGGCACGCAGCTACGCGCGTTCGGCATGGAACGCGCCGCAGTCCACCGCCTTCTCATCGCGGAGGCGCTGGGCGGGACGGCGCGATCGATCATCGGGCCTAGAGCCGCGCCTCGATCAGAAACGGGCCGGGTTCGGCGGAAACCGTCGCGATGGTGTCGGCCAGTGCGCGCGGGCAGTCGACCGCCAGTCCGTCCACACCCATGCCGCGCGCCATCGCCACGAAGTCCAGTTGAGGGCGGTCGAGGTCGAACAGCGCCAGTGCCGAGGGGCCGGGATTGGCGCCGACGCGGGTCATCTCCTGTTTCAGGATCTCGTAGGTGCGGTTGGCGAACACCACCGTCGTGACGTTCAGCGCTTCGCGTGCCTGGGTCCACAGCGCCTGCAGCGTGTACATCGCCGAGCCGTCCGCCTGCAGCGTGATCACCGGCCGGTCCGGGCAGGCGATAGCCGCGCCGGCGGCAAGCGGCGGCCCGATCCCGATGGCGCCGCCGGTGATGGGCAGCCAGCTATGGCGTGGCCCATGACGCGTGGCGGCCCAGATCTGCCGGCCCGAGGTAATCCCCTCGTCGATCACAACCGCGTCCTCGGGCAGGGCCGCGGCAATCGCGGCCGTCAGGCTGTCGATATCCAGCGTTCCTGCCGCGGGTCGCACGCGCTCCGGCGGGATCGCCCCCAAATCCGCAGCCGGCACCTGCACCGACAGACGGTCGGCGAGGCTTGCCAGCGCCGCACTGCCATCCTGATCGATATCGGCCAGCACGCGAATGCAGGTGCTGTCGGGCAGCAGCGTCGACGGCTTGCCGGGATAGCCGAAGAAGGCGACCGGCGGCAGCGTCTCGACCAGGATCACCTCCTCGATCGCCGCGAGCCGGGCCAGGGCGAGGTCGACCGCATAGTCGAGCCGGTCGAGCGCCGGCAGGCCGCCGCCACGCTCGGCACGGGCAAACGAGGTCGGCGCGAGCACGATGGCGCCGGTCGCCTCGGCAATGGCGGTTGCGGTCCGCAGCGCGTGCGGATCGGCCAGCACGCTGCCGCCCAGATAGATCAGCGTCTTGCGCCCGCTCTTCAGCGCATCGGCGACGCCGGCCTCGTCGTTCCTATCCAGGGTCCGCGGCCCCTCGGCCGCCACCGGCGCCGCCATGGCGCCGCCGTCGTCCCAGCCCGCGTCACCCGGGGTGATCAGCGTCGCTGAGTGCCCTGGCCAGGACCGGGCAGCGGCCAGCGCGGCCATGGCGTCGGCGGCGATGCTTTGCGGTCGGACAGCGGTGCGCACCCAGTGCGAAACCGGCGCCGCCAGACCGCGGATATCGCTTGCCAGCGGTGGATCGTGATCGACATGCCAGCTCGCATGCTCGCCCACCAGCGTCAGCATCGGTGTGCGGGCGCGGCGCGCATTGTGCAGGTTGGCCGAGCCGTTGGAGAGCCCGGCGCCGAGATGCAGCAGGCTGACCGCCGGCTCGCCCATCATGCGCGCATAGCCGTCGGCGGCGCCGGTCACGACGTTCTCCTGCAGCCCTAGCACGCAGCGCATCAGTCCGGTGCGGTCGAGCGCCTCGACAAAGGTCATTTCCGACGTGCCGGGATTGGAGAAGCACACCGAGACGCCGGCCGCGTGCAGGCTGCGGACCATCGCTTCAGCACCGTTCATGGCGTCCCCCGTGTGTTCAGTCACCCTTTGCAGGGCACTGCGCGCGGTCAAGGGGAAGGTCTCGGACCCGAGCGCTGCGGTGCAGCGACCGTGCCGACGCACTCGGACGAAAGCACCACGGCGGCGTATTATCCGGAAGCACCGCCCCGAAGCGCCGGCCAAAAGGCGCCGAGCCGACATGCCTTGCCCGATTGCGGGCCGAGGCGCCGGCCGTCAGACGTCGCCGAAGAGTCGGCCCGTGGCCTGCTCGTACACCGAGAGCGTCGCGCGCTGCATCGTCTGCACCGTGTAGCGGGCCGAGATCCGGGCGCGCGCGGACATGCGCATATGCGCGCGTGCGCTGGCGTCCAGCGACAGGGCCTCGCGGATCGCATGGGCCATCGCCATGGCATCACCCGGCGGCGTCAGCCAGCCGGTCTCGCGATGCGCCACCGTCTCGCGCGCGCCGCCGTGGTCGGTGGCGATCACCGGGCGTCCCATCGCCTGCGCCTCCACCGCGACGCGACCGAAGGCTTCCGGGTCTAGCGAGGCCGACACCACGATCGAGGCGAGCTTGTAGGCGGCCGCGATGTCGCTGACGGCGGGCAGGATGCGGACATAGTCGCCGACGCCCGCCATCTCGATCTGACGGTCCAGCGAGGCGGCGAAGGCCGACTCGGTGTCGTCGCCCACGATCAGGAACAGCATGTCGGGCGGGCCATCCTCCTCAAGTTTGATCAGGCGCGCGGCCTCGATGAGCTTCTCGGCGCCCTTCCACCGGGTCAGCCGGCCGGGCAGCATCACGATCGGCCGCGTGTCGTCCAGCAGTCCCCAGGCCTCGGCCAGGCGGGCGGTGCGGGCGCCCGAGACGACCTCCTCGGAGAACGTGTCGAGATCGGCGCCGCGCGGGATCACCACCACCTGCTCGGCCGGCACGCGGTGCCGTTCGATCACCAGCGCACGGATATGCTCGGAGATCGCGATGACCGGGCGGCCCTTGGCCATGACGCTGTTGTACCAGCGCTTCAGCGGCAGCCCCTCGGAATAGCTGCCATGGTAGGTGGTGACGAAGGGCGTGTTCGTGCGCCGTGCGGCGAGCCGGGCCGACCAGGCCGGGGCGCGAGAGCGAGCATGCACGAGGTCGACGCCTTCCGTCTCGATCAGCGCCTCCAGGACGCCCGCGTTCTGCCAGATGTTGAACGGGTTCTTCGTGGCGGCGTTCATCTGCACGATCTCGCCGCCTGCGCGTTCGATGCGGCTGGCGAGCTGGCCGCCCTCGGTCGCGACGATGGCCCGGCCGCCCGCCCCCAAGATCGCCTCGGCGATCTCGGCCGTGCCGCGCTCGACGCCGCCCAGATCAAGGCGCGGGACGACCTGCAGGATGGTCAGCCGCCGCCGGTCCGCCCCCCCCGCCCGTCGGCCTGGCGCGGGCTTGATGCCGGAGACCACCCCGCTAGGCTGGCGCGCCGCCGAGGGCGATGCGGGCATAGCAAATGGAGACCAGCCGGGCATGACCGCTCCAGACACGGTGACGAATTCGCTTGGACGCCGGATCGCGTATCACAGACACGAGGCGAAGGGCGATGGCAAACCACGCCCTGGGATCGTTTTCCTCGGCGGGTTCCGCTCTGACATGACGGGCACGAAGGCGATGGATCTGGACGCGCGGGCGCGCGCCGGGGGGCGGGCGTTCTTGCGGCTAGACTACTCGGGCCACGGTGCCTCCTCGGGTCGGTTCGAGGACGGCGCCATCGGGGATTGGGCCGCCGACGCGGCTGAGGCGATCGCGACCCTGACCGAGGGGCCGCAGATCATCGTCGGCTCGTCGATGGGCGGGTGGATCGCCTGCCTGATCGCCCGGCGGATGCCAGCGCGGGTCGCCGGCATGATCGGCATAGCCGCTGCGCCCGACTTCACCGAGGACACGATGTGGGCCGTCTTCGACGACGCCCAGCGGGCACAGGTGATGCGAGACGGTCAGATCGCGCTGCCGTCCGACTACGGCGAGCCGCTGATCGTCACGCGGCGGCTGATCGAGGATGCGCGCCAGCACCTGGTCCTGCGTGAGCCCGTGGCGGTGGACGGGCCGGTCCGACTGCTGCACGGCACCGCGGATGCCGATGTCCCGATCGATCGCGGCTTGAAGTTGCTTGCGCATATCGACAGCCCCGACGCCCGCCTGACGCTGGTCAAGGGCGCCGATCATCGTTTCTCGGGCCCCCAGGAACTGGCCCTGATCTGGCGGACCATCGAGGAGGTCACGCATTTGGTCGCTGCGTGATCGCGGCGCCGGTATCGCGGGGGGCGCATCCGCTCAGAACAGCAGGGGCACGCCCTGATAGTCCTCGAACGCGCCGGTGGTCTCTGGCTCCAGCATGCCGAAACGCTGCAGCAGCCCCGCGGCCGAGGCTGCCGGCGTCACCGGCGCGCGCGCACCGCCCATATCGGTCGAAACCCAGCCCGGATGATAGGCGGCAACGGCGATCTCCTCCGGCGCGAGATCCTGCGCCAGATTGCGAGCGAGGTTCGTCGCGGCCGCCTTCGAGGCGCGGTAGATATACGACCCCCCGGGCGCCCGGGCCGAGGAGGCCATCTGCGAGGAGATCACCGCGACGCGTACCGCCTGATCGCGGCTGCGCGCCATCCGCATCTGCGGGATGAAGGCCTTGATCGTGAAGAAGACGCCCGCGACGTTGGTCATCAGCATCGTCTCCCACGCGCCGGGGGAGTAGTCGCCCTCCTCGAAGTCGCCGCGTCCACGATACTGGCCGGCATTGCAGACGAGGAGGGTTACGGGACGCTCGATCCTGTCGGAGACCGTCTGCAACTGGTCACGGTCCGAGACATCGGCGGCGTAGAGTCGGATGGCGGGATCGCTGTCGGCCAGGGCCATCAGATCGCCCGCGGCATCGGGCCTGCGGCAGAGCGCACTGACCCGTGCACCCGCTTCACGGGCCGCTTTCACCAATTCCAGGCCGATGCCCCGGTTCGCCCCGGTCAGCACCATGTGGTCCTTGTCGCTAATCGCCGGCATCGGTCTCTCTCGTCTTCGGCCGCCAGCCGCACGGGCTCGCGGCCGGGCATCCCGTCTCGTGCTCTGAATGGCGCATACGACGGCGGGACGCTAGGCTCGCGGCGCGGCGCGGCCAATCCCTGCGCATCGCCGCCGCCGCCAGTTGTCCAGCGAGGCTGCCATGATCCCACACTATGCCCACGCCCTCATCATCGGGGCCGGCAGCGGTCTGTCTGCAGCGCTCGCGCGCCGGTTCGCCGAGGAGGGCCTATGGATCAGCTTGGCCGCGCGCAGCCCCGACGACCTTGCCGCTTTGGCCGATCAGACGGGCGCCTCGGTTCATCGATGCGACGCCGGTGACCACCGGGCCGTCGCCGCGCTGTTCGAGGCGCTCGACGGCGCGCCGGCGGGGGCGCCGGATGTGCTAGTCTACAACCCCTCGGCGCGCCAGCGCGGGCCGCTGGTGGAGCTGGACCCCGAAACGGTGACGAAGGCGGTGCAGGTCACGGCGCTGGGCGCTTTCTTCGCGGCGCGCGAAGCGGTGCGCCGCATGCAGCCGGGTGGTGCGGGCACGCCCGGCCACGGGGCGCTGCTCTTCACCGGCGCGTCTGCCGGGGTGAAAGGCTTCGCCCGCTCGGCGCCCTTTGCCATGGGCAAGTTCGCGCTCCGGGGTCTCGCCCAGTCGCTGGCGCGCGAGCTGCACCCATGTGGCATCCATGTCGGACATTTCGTCATCGACGGCGGCATCGCCAATCCTGCGCGTGCCGACCGGCTGTCCGACCCCGACCGGCCCGACGCGATGCTGGACCCGGATGCCATCGCCACAAGCTATTGGCATTTCCTGGCGCAGGACCGCTCCTCATGGGCGTGGGAGATCGAACTTAGGCCCTGGGTCGAGAGTTTCTGACGACGCCGGGCGCTGCCCCGCGATCTCGCCGTCGATCATCACCACCGGATCGCCGAGCGCGACGGCGCCGGGCTGCACCACGCTGGCCCTGACACCGCCATGACCGCGCAGGGCGTTGTAGCCGCCGGGACCGAGCGCCTCTTCCATCCGCGAGCAGGGGGCGCAGGGGCCGTTCACGTGGATCAGTGCTGCGCCGATACGTACCTCGCGGTGGCGGAGGGCAAGCAGGTTGACGCCGGTCACGACGATGTTGCGCCTGAGCAGCGCGGGCTCGACCTGCGGCAGGCCGGATAGGGCGGCGATGACGGGCAGGTGCTCGCCCTGGATCAGCGTAACTGCCCGCAGGCCGGCGCGTGCGTGATCGCCCTCGAGACCATGGGCAGCGAGCAGGGCGCTGCTGACGTGATGCATCGCACCCCGCCGCGTCGGTCTGAGACCGATCCAATCGACTCGCCCGTGCGCCGCGAGGCGCCGGGTCAGCGTGGCGATGGTCTCCATGGTCTCGTCCCTAAATGTCGTCCTGGAACGTCGTTCCCCACTCTCGTCGCTGAGCCTCGCGCCGGCGGCAGACAACGGATCGCGGCCCTCACATCGCCATCGCGCCGATGACCAGCAACACGCCGCCAAGGATCATCAGCAGCACGGCAACGATGTTCTCGATCATCGCCGCGCGCAGTGTCGACGCAGCGTCCTCGGCGTCGCCGCGCTGTACCCTCCGGGCATGCACATAGACCCGCCAGACCAGGACCAGCGCGGTGACGAGGCAGAGGGCGCCGCCGATGATGATGACGGTCGGGCTCATCGATCTCCCTTTGCAACTCCCGCAAATCGACGGAGTAATCTCCACCGCCATGATGCTGGGCCGTCGTTTTCCATCCATCATGGTTCAGTGATAAGCAGTTCGAATCGGCAACTTCCACTCGAGACGTGCAATCGCATCTCACATCGCATGCGCGAGTGTCATAGCGGCTTTGCAAGCTTGCGGAGAAATTATGGTTTCGATCAGGACGTTGATGCGGCGCGACGCCAGCATTGCCTCGTCTTCGCCCGGGTTGTGACACGTTGACAATGGACGTTGTGGCCAAGCGGCACTATTCTCTCATGCAGAGACAAGGAGACATCCATGCTTGTTGCAGTGCTCATCGCGACGGTCGCTCTGTCGGCAACGATCCTGATGTCGCGTGGCACCCGGTCGAAAGAGCGTCTTCCGATCCGCATTCGGGTGGATGAGCGTGACCGTCGGCACCTTCGCTGAGAACGCACAGCGACCACTGCACTGACTGGCCGACCGGACCCTTTCTCCAACACCCTTCGCGTTGCAAGCCCGTTGAGGGCCTTTTGACCGTGACCTCAACGGCGATCACGCCGAGATGTCTATGACGTTCTGGGAGCGTCTTCGCGAGAGCATTCGCGCGATCGGGCGCGGCGAGAGTATTGCCGCCGTTCTCGACAGGCTGCGCGCCCATCCGGAGCGATCGATCGCCTTCACGATCGCTGTCATAGCGCTCGGCGCGAAGATGGCGAAGGCCGATGGCCGGGTAACCCGTGACGAGATCACCGCCTTCCGAGAGGTCTTCACCATCCCGCCCGAGGCGGAGGCCGATGCCGCCCGCGTCTACAACCTCGCCCGAACCGATGTCGCGGGCTTCGACGATTATGCGAGGCGGGTCGCCGGCATGTTCGCCGACCGGCCTGAGGTGCTCGCCGATCTCATCGAAGGTCTTTGCCACATCGCTGCGGCCGACGGTGAGTTTCACCCGGACGAGGAGCTGTTTCTCGACGAGGTCGCCCGGATCTTCGATGTCCCACCAGCCGAGTACGCCGCGATCAAGGCGCGCCAGCTTCCGGGGGCCCACGACCCCTTCGCGGTGCTCGGGGTCGAACCCGGCATCGATGCCGAGGCGCTGCGCCGGCACTATCGCGCACTGGTCCGGACACTGCATCCCGACCAACTGACGGCCCGGGGCATCCCCGCCGAGGCCCGGCAACTGGCGGAGAAGCGGTTGGCGCAGGTCAATGCCGCCTATCGAGAGATCACCGAACGGCCGCCCGCGACGCCAGCCTGATCCGAAGCCGGGCTAATCCCCCGCCCTCCCGATCTCCAACCCGCCTGATCTCGGCCAACCCCAGCTCCCGCTCAGCCGAGGCGGCTGAAGCTGCCGCCATGGTAGAGCAGCGCCGGTCCAGGCCGGCACGCGAAACCCAGCACCCGGCCAAGCAGGATGTCGTGGTCGCCCGCCGTCACCCGATCTTCCATCGCGCAGTCGAACCGTGCGAGCGAGCCGTCGATCAGCGGCGCGCCCCGGGCGCCCGCATGCCAGTCGACGGCCGAGAACTTGTCGGCGCCGCGCTGGGCGAAGGTCATCGCCGTGTCCTGCTGGTCGGCCGACAACACGTTCACCGCGAAGGTGTCCGATCGGCGAAACAGCTCATAGCTGGCGGCGGTATGCGCAAGGCAGACCAGCAGGATCGGCGGCTCCAGCGAGACGGAGGTAAAGCTGTTCGCCGTGAAGCCCGTCGGCTCGGCGTCGCACATGGTGGTCACGATCGTGACGCCGGTCGCAAACGCCCCCAGCGCCCGGCGCAGCGCCAACTGGTCGGTCGGCGGCTGCAGGTCGTTCGGTGTCGTCAGCGGCTCGCTCGAAGGCATCCTGCTCATCCTTGCCGGGGCCGGTGTCGCTGCGGGCCCCCGCGACGGCAAATAGGATTGCTCGGGTCCTCAGACACCCTCCACCTGGCCATGAACCCACGCCTCGACCATCGCGCGCGCGATCGCGTCCTTGCGGGGCGGCGCAACCTCGGCATGGCGCTCAGCCAGCGCCTCGGCCATCTCGGCGCGGCTCAGCCAGCGTGCGCTCTCAAGCTCGGTCTCGTTGACGCTCAGTCGCGTGTCGAGCGCTTCGGCCACGAAGCCCATCATGAGCGTCGAGGGATAAGGCCAGGGCTGACTGGCCAGATAGCGCACGCGCCCGATCGGCACGCCCGCCTCCTCCATCACCTCGCGACGGACGGCGGCTTCGGGCGTCTCGCCCGGCTCGATATAGCCCGCGAGCAGGGAGTGCATGCCCGCCGGCCAGCCGCGCTGGCGGCCCAACAGGACATGGTCGCCGCTCAGCACGAGCATAATCACGACCGGATCGGTGCGTGGGAAATGCTGCGCCCCGCAGGCCGGACAGCGCCGGCGCCAGCCCCCCGCCTCGGCCGCGCTCGGCGCGCCGCAATTGCTGCAGAACCGGTGGCGCTGATGCCAGGCGAGCATCGAGCGGGCGGTGGCTGCCATCTCGGCCTCGACCACCGATAGCTCGGGACTGATCGAGCGCAGATCGATGAACTTGGCACTGTCGCCGAGCAGGGCCACGCGCGCCGTCTCGTCGATCTCGCCCACATCCTCGGCGAACAGTGCCGCGTCGCCGTCCATGCCGAGGAAGATGCGCTCTTCGGCGCCAGGGTCGGGTTGGCGACGCACCAGCCGCTTCCCGCGAGGATCGAGCGCGACGGCAATGCGCCCCTCGCTCAGGATCACGGCGCGGGCGGACGGTGCCTCGGCCAGCGCATCCGAACGGTCGCGGATATGGTCCGCGCGATCCAGCGGATGACCCGGCTTGGCGAAGGTGATGCGGCTGTCGAGCGGCATGAGGGTGAAGGGCATGGGTTGCGCGATGACAGATCGCCAGGGCCCGTTCAAGCATCCGGCGCCAGGGCGCAACGGCTTTCTTGTGCAGTGCAGCTATTGCGTCCTGGCGCGACAGCTCGCGGTGGCCCCGGCGCGGTCCCGGCGGCGGCGGGCTTGATCCCGACTGCGATGGAGGTCATATCGCTCGCTGAGAGGTTGGCGCGGGCAGGCACCTCGCCAACCCGGTCAGGTCCGGAAGGAAGCAGCCGTAACGAGCCTCGCTTGGGTCGCTGTCCAGCCTCTCACCTGCCCATCCCTCATTGACACAGCCACAGCGACGTCCTGCGGTTACGGGCGATGTCAGTGACGGCGGCGCCAATACCGCGGGCTCAGCCATCTGAGGAAATGCAGCAGACGCTGCGCCTTGCGCGGCCAAACCGCCATCAACTGCACCACGAACAGCACCACGGGTTCGATCAGCCAGATCTCACGCAGGCGCCTCGGGCTGATGTTGCCCGGGCTGGTATAGCCGGGCCGGCGCGGCGGCTGCCGGATCTCGACCGTTTCCGAGAGATCGTGGAAATGCGCGCGCCAGGCGCTGGGCGGTAGGGTGGCGAAGGCCATCGCACCCGCTATGCCGCGCACGCCGTCGAACGCGTAGGGATCGGCACCGGGTCGCGCCTCCTGCAACCAGGCGACGTTCCGAAACGGGCCGGCGTCGCGGCCGGCCTCGGCCAGATGCCAGCCGATCCAATGCGTCCACCAAAGAAGCCCCGTCAGCACGAGGGCCGCAAGCGTGCCAGCAAACCGCGACAGGCCGGTATCGACGAGCACGGGCCAGGTAAGCGCGCCGGCGGAGAAGACGAAAAGGAAGAACACCGCGCGCTCGTCCAGCACGTTCATCGCGGCGCCGTGGCCGAGCCCGCCGATCGTGATCCAGATCAGCGTGCCGGCCCAGAAGGCGGCCGCACCGCGGGCCCTCAACCACTTGAAGCCTCGGTTCACGGTGGCGAGACCGGCGGACATCGGCACGCTCCCTATGCGGCAATGGCCCCCGGCAGCCCTGGGGCGGCGCTATGTCGACCCGGCGCGCTGCCGACGGTTAGCAGCGATCCTGAGGCAAAATAGGGCAGGGCCTCCGACGCGGCTCGAGCATCGCCGCCGCCGCGGCCCAAGCCAACGGGCGCTGGGTCATGGCCCGTCGTCCGTCGCCGCCGACACGCGAACGTCCGGGATCGGTCGCGCGGCGCAACGATCGCCGCGGCGTCTCGGCAGCAGGGCTGCGGCCGACCTCCCTTGCCGCCCCTGCGCAGGCTGCCTAGTCTCAGCCGCGGCAGACGGAGGGGACAATGGCGGAGGGTCAGGACGGCGCCTATCGCGTGTTAGCGCGCAAGTACCGCCCGGGCCATTTCCGCGATCTGATCGGTCAGGGCGCCATGGTGCGCACGCTGACCAACGCCTTCGCCACGGGCCGGATTGCGCATGCCTATCTGCTGACCGGGGTGCGCGGCGTCGGCAAGACAACGACCGCGCGGATCATCGCGAAGGGCCTCAACTGCACCGGCCGTGGCGACGGGCCGACCATCGATCCCTGTAACGACTGCGCCGCCTGTCGCGACATCGCCGCCGACAGCCATCCGGACGTCATCGAGATGGACGCGGCCTCGAACACCGGCGTCGACGACGTGCGCGAGATCATCGAGAGCCTGCGCTACAAGGCCGTCACCGCGCGCTACAAGGTCTACATCGTGGACGAGGTCCACATGATGTCGACCAACGCCTTCAACGCCTTCCTCAAGACGCTGGAGGAGCCACCGGAGCACGTCGTCTTCCTGTTCGCGACGACCGAGATCCGCAAGGTCCCAGTCACGGTGCTGAGCCGCTGCCAGCGCTTCGACCTGCGGCGGATCGAGCCTGACGTGATGCTCGCCCATCTGCGCGACATCTGCGGGCGCGAGGGGATCGCGGCG
>JBCCSW010000051.1:0-15541 GCA_039199465.1 Pseudomonadota bacterium | reverse complement strand
GGGGGGGGTTTCTGGGGGGGGCGGGGGGTGGGGGTGGTGGGGCCTCGACTGCCCCCGCCCCCCTCCCCGGGTGTCGTGTCGGGTAATAGTGATGGTTCGGGATGTGGTTGGGGTCCTCGGATGACGGTGCCGATGCGTTTTAGCTTCTCGCTGGCTGTCGCGGCGCTCGTTCTTCTGACGACGGCGTCGTGGGGGCGTGCGGATCCGGCGCTACTGGCGCGGCTGGCCGAGCCGCGGACGCATGCGGTCATGCGCCATGCGCTGGCGCCGGGGTCGAACGATCCGGCCGGCTTCGTGCTCCGCGACTGCACGACCCAACGGAACCTGGATGACAACGGTCGGCGCCAGGCCCGGCGCGCCGGCGCGATGCTGCGCGCGGCGGGGGTGCGGATCGACCGCCTCTGGTCGAGCCTCTACTGCCGATGCCTGGAGACGGCGCGGCTGATGGACCTGGGGCCGGTCGTCGAGCAGCCCTTCCTGAACTCCTTCATCCGCACGCCGCATCGCCGCGTTGCCAGGACGCGGGAACTGACCGAGGCGCTTGACGGCCTGGATCCGGCCGAGACGACGCTGCTGGTGACCCACAACGTCAATGCCGAGGCCTTCACCGGCACGCGGCCGATCTCGGGCGAGATCCAGGTGGTGCGGCTGGGCGAGGACGGCGGCGTTACGCTGCTCGGTCGGGTCGAGGTGCCGGTCTTCTGACGGCCCGGGCGACGGCGTCTACGATGCCGATCAGCCCAGACGTCGGTCGACCAGCGCGCCGACATCGACGCGGGCGCCAAGGCGGCTTGCCAGCAGGTAGAGCCCGGCGACCTTGCGCTGCAGATACAGCACCTCCATCGGCGGGATATCGGCGAAGTCCGGGTCGAGAGCGAGCCCCTGACCCGCCTCGCGCAGTTGGTCGGCCAGGCGGTCGGTGCCGAAGTCGTAGGGCCCGACCGTACGGGCAGGCAGGCCCGCCAGAGCGATCATGTCGACCAGCGCGTCCACATGGCGCTTGGCGGTCGCGTCGGACAGGAAGCCGGTTTCGGTGGCCGCCTGGCGGATCGCCCCGGGCGCGCCGTCGCGGGCTGCCAGGACGAGACGGCGATAGATCGCGGCATGCTCGGGCGCGTACGGCCTGCAGGCCCCGAAATCGAGCAGCACGACGCGGCCGGTGTCCGGGTCGTAGCGGTAATTGGCGAAGTTCGGATCGGTCTGCACCAGGCCGAATTCGAACAACTCGCGCAGCATCAGATCGATCAGCACCGTGACGATGCGGTCGCGCACGGCCTGCGCGGCGGACGCCATCGCCTCGATCGGGCGGCCGCGCACGAAGGTCATGGCCAGCACGTTCTCGGTGGTCAGATCCGGCACCAGCACCGGCAGCGTGACGTGGGGATCGCCATCCAGCAGTGCGCCGAAACGGGAGAGTTGTTGGCCCTCGTGGCGGTAGTCGGCCTCCTCATGCAGCTGGCGCTTCGCCTCGTGCAAGAGCGGCTCCAGCGCCACGCCGGGTGGCATCAGGCCCGACATGCGGATCAGCGTGCCCACATTGGTGACATCGCTGTCGATGGAGCGGCGAACGCCGGGATACTGCACCTTGATCGCGCATTCGCGGCCCGGGCCATCGGCGGCCGGCAGGCGGCCGCGATGCACCTGGCCGATCGAGGCGGCCGCGATCGGATGCGCGTCGAACTTCGCGAAGCGCTTCAGCCAGCCGCGCCCCCATTCGCCGTCCAACACGTCGCGCAGCTGGCGCGGCGGCATGTGATCGGCATCGGCGCGCAGGCGGGCGAGGATCTCGGTGAGTTCCGGCGGCAGCAGATCGCCCGCATCCATCGACAGAAGCTGGCCCATCTTCATGGCGGCGCCACGCATGCGCGCCAGCTCGTCGGCGAAGCGGGTGATGTTGCCGGGCGTCAGCAGCAGATCCCGAAGCTGCGGGCGCCGGCCGGCAGCGAGATCGCGCGTCGCGCCGAGCGCCATGCCGGTGGCGACCCGGCCCGCGACGCCGCCCAGCCTGGCGGCGCGTGTCAGGCGGCCGCTCGGCACCGCCTGTGCGCGCCCCCTCGGCGGTGTCTGTTCCATCGCGCGCGCCCCTGCTCGTTATCCCGCGAGAGCGTGAGCTAGCCTCGATCGTGTAGGGGAAAACCGCTCTGTCCGAAAACGTCGCGCACCGCGCGGCACTGCGCGACACTGCGCGGCACTGCGCGGCACCGGGCGGCAGCGCGCGGCACTGGGCGCGCAAAGGCGTGATGCAGCGGCATTTTCGCCCGATATCGGCTCGACGCGGGCCGAAAGATCGGCAACTGTGCGTCGATTCCGCCGCAGCCCGGCCCCGTCATGGCCGGCAGGCGGGCAGCGACAATGGGCGCCGATCCACGGGGCCCGGCATGGGAGGACAATCATGACACTCTTGACCATCGCGCGCCGCGCCGCGCTCGCAGCAATCGCGGCGACGGCCACTCTGGGGCTCGGGACCGCCGCGCTTGCCGAAGACACTCAGGTCGTCGACGACGTGCATTTCCTGATCCCAGGCGGTGCCGGGGGCGGCTGGGACGGCACGGCGCGCGGCACGGGCGAGGCGCTGACCGGGGCTGGGCTGGTCGGCAGCGCCTCCTACGAGAACATGTCGGGCGGCGGCGGCGGCAAGGCGATCGCCTATCTGATCGAGAACGCCGAGAGCAGCCAGAACACGTTGATGGTGAACTCGACGCCGATCGTGATCCGCTCGCTGACGGGCGTTTTCCCGCAGAGCTTCCGCGACCTGACGCTGGTCGCCGGCACCATCGGCGACTATGCCGCCATCGTGGTCGACAGCGAGAGCCCGCTGAACTCGATGCGCGATCTGCTTGGCGCCTTCCAGGCCGATCCGAACGACACCGCGATCGGCGGCGGCTCGGTGCCGGGCGGCATGGACCACCTGGTCGCCGCGCTGGTGATGGAGGCGGCCGGCGAGGACCCGATCGCGGTCAAGTACCTGGCCTATGACGCCGGCGGCAAGGCGATGGCGGCGCTGCTCTCCGGCGAGATCAAAGCGCTCTCCACCGGGTTTTCGGAAGCAGTCGAGCTCGCCAAGGCGGGCGAGGTCAAGATCCTCGGCGTCACCGCGCCCGAGCGGGTGGACGCGTTCCCGGATGCGCCGACCATGAAAGAGCAGGGCATCGACACGACCTTCGTCAACTGGCGCGGCTTCTTCGCCGCGCCCGGTCTGCCGGAGGATCAGCGCCAGCAATACATCACTATGCTGGAGAAGATGTATGACACGCCGGAATGGGAGGCCGTGCGCGCCCGCAACGGCTGGGTCAACATCTACAATCCGGGCGACGATTTCGCAGCGTTCCTGGAGGACCAGGAGAAGCAGATCGGTGACCTGATGAAGAAGCTCGGCTTCCTCTGAGGCGTGTCCTCGTAGGGTGGGGTTCTGCCCCACCCGCCTGTCGCCGATCGAGCGGTGGGGTAGAGACCCCATCCAACGGCCGGCGGCGCCGTCATGGAGGCCCTGCCCATGGCCCTCGACCGCTGGCTGGCCCTTGGTATCCTGCTGATCTCGGCCGTCTACGGCTACACTGCCTGGTTCGCCATGGATGGGCTGCTGCCACCGATCATGCAGCGCAACCCGGTCTGGCCGTCTAGCTTACCCAAGATCCTGTCGATCATCGCCATCGCGCTGTCGCTGGCGGTGATCCTGGGCTTCGAGAAGGAGAGCGAGCCCAAGGCGGGCGACATCAACTACCGCCGGCTGACCGAGTACAAGCTGGCGCAGGCCGTCGTGCTGATCGCGATGATGATCGCCTATGCGCTGCTGCTCCGGCCACGGGGCTTCATTGCGGCCACCGTGCTGTTCCTCGCCGGCGGCAGCATGGTGCTGGGGGAGAAGCGCTCTCTCCTCACCGTCGTCATCGCCGCCGCCGCGGCGGGGCTGATCTGGTGGCTGGTCGACGCCGTGCTCGGCATCTTCCTCAGCCCCTTGCCGAACTTCCTGTGAGGGCCGTGTCATGATCGAAGGGCTTGTCGTCGGCCTCTCCACCGCGTTCTCGCTGACCAACCTCGCCATGGTGATCGGCGGCTGCTTGATCGGCACCTTCATCGGCATGCTGCCGGGGCTCGGTCCGATGTCGATCATCGCGATCATGATCCCGGTCGCGATCACCATCGGCGACCCGTCGGCCGCGCTGATCCTGCTGGCCGGCGTCTATTATGGCGCGATCTTCGGCGGCTCGACCTCCTCGATCCTGATCAACGCGCCGGGCGTCGCCTCTACCGTGGCGACCAGCTTCGACGGCTATCCGCTGACGCGCCAGGGCAAGGCGGGCAAGGCGCTGACGGTGGCTGCCGTCTCCTCCTTCGCCGGGGGCACGCTCGGCGCGGTGCTGCTTTTGATCTTCGCGCCGATGCTGGCCTCGGTCGCGCTGCTCTTCCACTCGGCCGAGTACTTCGCGCTCATGGTCGTGGGGCTATCGGCGATAGCGGCCTTCGCGGGCTCGGGCCAGGTCGTGAAGGCGCTGCTGATGACCATCCTCGGCCTGATCATGGCGACGGTTGGCGAAGGCGTCCTGTTCAACCTGCCGCGCTTCACCGGCGGGATCATGGACCTGCAGTCGGGCTTCGGCTTCATCACGCTGGCGATGGCGATGTTCGCGCTGCCCGAGGCGATCTACCTCGTGCTCGACCCCAACCGCTCGAAGACCGGCGATAGCGACGGCGAGATCAAGGATCTGCGCATCACCCGGGACGAGGCGCGCCAGATCGCGCCGGTGATCGGGCGGCAGTCGGTGCAGGGTTTTCTGATCGGCGTCATGCCCGGGGCGGGGGCCACGATCGCGTCGTTCCTCGGCTATGCGGTCGAACGCAACCTCGCCACCAAGGAGGAGCAGAAGAAGTTCGGCCAGGGCTCGCTGAAGGGCCTGGCTGCGCCGGAGAGTGCGAACAACGCGGCCTGTACCGGCTCCTTCGTGCCGTTGCTCACCCTGGGCATCCCAGGATCGGGGACGACGGCGATCCTGCTCGGTGCGCTGATCGCGCTCAACGTCTCGCCCGGTCCGCGGCTGATGGTGGACGAGCCCGACATCTTCTGGGCCGTCATCATCTCGATGTATCTTGGCAACGTGATCCTGCTGATCCTGAACCTGCCGCTGATCCCCTATATCGCGAAGGTGCTGGCGGTGCCGCGGACCTTCCTGATCCCCTTCATCCTCTTCTTCACGCTGATGGGCGCCTATATCGGCCAGAACAACGCGACCGAGCTGCTGATCCTGGTCGGCTTCGGTATCGCCGCGACGGCGCTGCGTTTCGCTGACTATCCGCTGGCGCCGCTGCTGATCGGGTTCATCCTTGGCCCAATGCTGGAGAACAACTTCGCCCGGGCGATGCAGCTCTATGACGGTGTCTCATTCGTCTGGGAGCGGCCGATGACGATGGGCCTGCTGGTTGTGGCGATCGGTCTGGTCTTCCTGCCAAGCTATCGCGCCCGCCGCGCGCGCCTGCAGGCCGAGGGTGTGGCCCAGGGCGACTGAAGGCGAACCCGCGAAGCGCGCGGGATCCAGCCCACGCGGCGGCGGCGAGGCAGAAGCACGCGGTGCTCAGCAGGTCGTTGGGTTTGGCCACCGCAGTGTCCGTTGGCGCGCGCGCTTTCCGATGGCAAGCGGCGCACAGGCCGGCATGCCCGCTCCGACGACAACGGAAGCGAGACTCTGCCACGTCGGTAGTAGTCGGAATTATCTATAAACCAGAACGCTTTAAGGAAGGTCAATCGGAGCGAAGCGCCGCGCCGCAGCGTGTGCTTTGCATCATTTACCGCCGATTTAGTTGCGATCTGCCACACTTCTAATTATCGTCACAAAAAAGAAACGCTGTTCCATGTAGCGGATTTTGCAGGGCAGCGAGGGAGGACGACGCCGATGGAAGGACGCCACGCATGGGTCGTGGCGGCGAACGTGCCGTCTTTGAGAGTGATCCACGACCATGTGCCGTGTTCCGGAAGGGGGTCCGGGACCCGGCATCATGAACGGGCTGCGAAAGCGCCCGACACGGCTGAGCTGATCACCTCGAAGTGTCTCTTCCGGATGACGGCTCGCGGTTGATGGGGGGACATCATGTTTGATCAGGATCCGCGTCTCGGCGATCTGTCGTTCTGCGTCGATCTCGACCCTAGGGGCGACTGGAAGGCACTGCGCGACGCGCTGGCCGGCCCCGCAATGGCCATGAAACAGTCGGTCTCACCCGGTGCTCCGTTTCCGCTGGGCCTCCGGGTATCGGCATCCGCGCTCGGCTCGCTGGAGGCGCCCGAGCAACGCGCCGAACTCAACGCGCTGATCGGCCCGGGGATCTTCCGCGCCCTCACCGCCAACGGGCTGTCTGCACCGAGTTGGGCGCACCGACCGCAGCAGGCGTCCCACCTGCCGCCGGATTGGCTGTCCGACGACAGGCTCGACTATACCTGCGCGCTGGCCGACCTGATGGCCGACTTGGTGACGCCAGGTGGCACGGTCAGCCTGTCGACGGCGCCCGGCGCCCTGCGTGAGATAGGCCTCGGCCGCGAGGGCGAGATCGCCGCGCGCCTGATCCGCGCCGCAGCGCATTGCGTCAAGATCCGGCGTCGCACCGGCGTGACGGTGGCCATCGCGATCGAGCCCGAGCCGTACTGGCTGCTTGAGACGACGGCCGAGACCGCCGCCTTCCTCACGCACCATCTCTTTACTCGTCGGGCCGAGGCGATGCTTGCGCAACTCACTGGCCTGTCGGGCTGCGGGGCGGCAATGGCGCTGCGGCGCCATCTCGGTCTCTGCTACGACACCTGTCATGCCGCACTGATGTTCGAGGATGCGTCGGCCTCGATCGCCGCTCTGCGTGCAGGCAACGTTCCGGTGCACAAGCTGCAGCTCTCGGCCGCCCTGCGCATCGCCTCGGTCGATGGGCCTTCGCGTGCGGCTGCAGCCGCCTTTGCGGAGACGCATGCCCCGCTGCAGGTGGTCTGTCGTCGGGACGGTGCAGCACCGCAGCTGCACCCGGATCTGGCGACCGCGCTTGCCCGCGGCGACCAGGCGGATGGCGAGGAATGGCGCATCCGTTTTCAGGCGCCGCTCGCCATGTCCGGGCTTGGTCCCTTCGAGACGACCAGCGCATTCGTCGAGGATGTCCTCGCGCTGCACCGCACGCGCGCGATCGCCCCGCATCTTGAGATCGAAACCGCGCTCGCCGAGATCGCTCCAAGCCTGATCGGCGACACCACGATCGAAGAGGTGGCTACCCGCGAGATCGGTTGGGTGATCGAGCGGCTGTCCGACGACGCGGGCCTATCGCTGGTGGAACTCATGGATGCGCTGAACCGGGGCGCCCCCTTACATCACGCAGCCCGGCAATAAGCACGCTCTAGCGGGCCGCCCTTAGCCGGCGCGCTGGGCGCCGCTGCTGTCGTCACCGCTCGTCGCACTCTCAGCGCGCGGGTCCAGCAGGCGCCGCAGGATCGCGTCGCGCGTGATCTGCCCGATCACCGCGCCATCCTCGGTCACGCCCAGGGGACCCGGGGCGCCCAGCACCGCCCGCATCACGGCGTCGACCTTCGTATCCGCCGCCACGTGCTCGGCCGGGGTAAAATCCGGCGCGGCCGCGTCCATCACGTCGCGGGCCGACAACACGCCGAGCGGGTTCATATGAGCCACGAAATCCGCGACATAGTCGTTCGTGGGCTTCGAGAAGATCTCGGCCGGCGTGCCGCATTGCACGATGCGCCCGCCCTCCATGATCGCGATCCGGTTGCCGATCTTGAAGGCCTCGTCCAGGTCGTGGCTGACGAAGACGATGGTGCGGTTCAGCCGCTCCTGCAGCATCAGCAGCTCGTCCTGCAGGCGCGCGCGGATCAGCGGGTCGAGTGCCGAGAACGGTTCGTCCATCAGCAGGATCGGCGCGTCGGTCACAAAGGCCCGCGCCAGGCCGACGCGCTGCTGCATGCCGCCCGACAGCTCCCCCACCGGCCGGTCGGCCCAGTCCGACAGGCCGACCAGCGCAAGCTGCTCCTCGACCTTCGCCGTGCGCGTGCGCCGTGCCATGCCGCCCAATTCCAGGCCGAGGCCGACATTCTCGCGCACACTGCGCCACGGCAGCAGAGCGAATTGCTGGAAGACCATCGCGATGGTGTTCTGGCGAATGCGCCGCAGCGTCCGAGCGTCGGCATGGCTGACATCGACCATCGCCTCGCCCTCGGCGACATGGACGGCACCGCGGATGACCGGGTTCAGGCCGTTCACGGCGCGCAAGAGCGTCGACTTGCCCGAGCCCGAGAGGCCCATCAGCACGACGATCTCGCCGCTCGCGACCTCCAGGCTGCAGTCGTGCACGCCCAGGATCTGGCCGGTTGCCGCCTCGACCTCGGCGCGGGACTGGCCGTCATCCATCAGCGGCAGTGCGGTCTGGGGCGCCGTGCCGAACACGACCGAGACGGCGTCGAAGCGGACCGCCGTGCTCATCGCCGGCTGCCCACATACAGCATCCGGTCCAACATGATGGCGACGACGACGATGACGAAGCCCGACTCGAAGCCGAGCGAGGTGTTCACCTGGTTGAGCGCCCGCACCACCGGCACGCCGAGCCCGTCGGCCCCGACGAGCGCGGCGATCACCACCATCGAAAGGCTCAGCATGATGGTCTGGTTCAGCCCCGCCATGATCTGCGGGAAGGCGTAGGGCAGCTCCACCTTGCGCAGCACCTGGCCGGGCGTCGCACCGAAGGCGCGCGCGGCCTCGAGCAGCGGCGCAGGCGTCGAGGACACGCCGAGATAGGTCAGGCGGATCGGCGCCGGCACGACGAAGATGACGGTCGCAATCAGCCCCGGCACCATGCCGATGCCGAAGAACACGATGGCCGGGATCAGATAGACAAAGGTCGGCAGCGTCTGCATCAGATCGAGGACCGGGCGCATCGCGGCATAGAGGCGTGGCCGATGCGCGGCTGCGATGCCGATCGGCACGCCGACGCCCATGCAGACCAGGCAGGCCGACAGCACCAGCGTCAGGCTCTCGGTGGTCTCCTCCCAATAGCCCTGGTTCATGATGAACAGGAAGCCCGCCGCGATCAGCGCACAGGTCTTCCAGCTTCGCTGCAGGAACCAGGTCAGCAGCACGAAGAGCGCCGCGATCAGCAGGGGCGGTGGCGTCTGCATGACCCAGAGGATCGCGTCGATCAGCTGCTCCATCAGATCGGAGAGGCCGTCGAAGAACCAGGCACCGTTGTCGAGCAGCCAGTCGAACACGGTCGAGGCCGCGTCGCCGACGGGGATCTTCCAGCGCTCGAACCAGTCCTCCATATGCGCTCTCCCGGGCTGGCCGCGTCAGTGGCAGCGCACGCCCTGCGCCTCCAGCATGCGGCGAAGCTGGCTTTGATCGACGCGGCCAGGCTCGCGATTGCCCGAGGCCGCCATCGCCGCGGCGATGCCCGCACCCTGCCCGGTGACGACGCAGCAGGCCATGTTGCGGGTCGCTGCATGGGCGATGCGATCGCCGCCGATGGCACGGCCGGCGACCAGCAGCCCCTCGACATTCTGCGGGATCACCGATCGGAAGGGGATCTGCATGTAGCGCCCCGTCGTCGGCAGCACGAAGACGCCATAGCCGTCGATGAACTCCGGGAAGATGCCGATGCTGTCGTCGAACCGGCCCTGTCCGCGCACATCCGTCTCGGTCATGTTGTAGGCCGCGTCGATCTTGCGGGTGTCGCGGATGCCGATGGTCATGCCGAAGTTGCGCAGCCGCGCGCCGGCGCAGCCCGGCATGAAGGCGCGCAGGGCCTCGACCGCCGCCATGGCCTGCGCGCGGCCGGCGATCTCGAAGCGTGTCATGCTGTCGGGATCGGTGCCATCGCAGCCCGCGAGATGGACGACGTTCATATAGGTCAGCTCGCCCGTCTCATGCGCGGCGCCCCAGGTCCCCGCCAGGGTCACGAGATCGGCCGGGATCAGTCCCGCCTCGCGCGCCTTCTGGAAGGGCTTGCGCAGGAACGGCGAGAACATCGCGTCCTCCTTGCCGTCGGTTTCGACCGTCCATTCCCCGTCGGACCAGTCGGCATAGGTCTGCGGATCCTCGCGCACGCCGGCCATGAAGGCGCCTTTGTCCACGCCGGCGAGGTGGAACATCACGCTGGCGGCCTGCATCGTCTCGACCGGTGTCTTCGCGACCGGGGCGCCGGCGCGGCTGGCGAGGTCGGCATCGCCGGTCGCGTCGATCACGGTGCGTGCCAGGATCGCCTCGCGGCCGGCCTTGCTTTCGCAGATGACGCCGGTGATGCGATTGCCCTCCATCACCACATCGGTGACGAAGCGGTGCAGCATGGGCTCGACGCCCGCTTCCTCCACCAGCCGGTCGGCGACCAGCTTGAAGCCCTCGCTGTCGAGCTCCATCGACAGCGACTGGCTTTCGGGCACCGCAGCACCCATCGGGGCGGCGCGCGACTCGAATTCGGCTGCGATCCCGCCGGCCTCGACCGTTGCCTCGTGGCGATACCAGGCGAAGCCCTCGACGCCGACAGCGGTGATGTTGCCGCCCATGCAACCGAAGCGTTCGATCAGCACGACATCGGCTCCGGCGCGGGCCGCGGCCAGCGCCGCTGCGAGACCGCCCGGGCCCGAGCCCACTACCAGCACGCCGGTACGGCGGATGACCGGCACATGGCGCGCCGGCTCCGTCACGACGCCAAGCATCGTCACGCCCTCAGCCGGCGTTCAGAGGCCAAGCGCGGCTTTGACCGCCGGCAGCCCGGGCTCGCCGTCGAGCGTGGTCACGCCATCGAGCCAGCCGTCCAACACTCTGGGATTGGCCTGCAGCCAGGCGCCGGCCGCGTCCTCGGGATCCTCGCCATCGTCAAGGATGGCGCCCATGATCTCGTTCTCCATCGCCAGGCTGAACTCCAGGTTGTTCAGCAGCCGGCCGAGGTTCGGGCATGCCTCGGTATAGCCGGCGGCGGTGTTGGTGAAGACCGTCGCACCGCCCAGATTCGGGCCGAAGAAATCGTCCCCGCCGGTGAGATACGACATCTCGAAATTGGCGTTCATCGGATGCGGCTCCCAGCCCAGGAACACCACCGGCTCGCCGCGGCGGTCGGCGCGGGCGACCTGCGCCAGCATGCCCTGCTCCGAGCTTTCGACGACCTCGAAGCCCTGCAGCTCGAAGGCGTTGTCCTCGATCATCGAGAGGATCAGGCGATTGCCGTCATTGCCCGGCTCGATGCCGTAGATCTTGCCCTCCAGCGCGTCGCGATGCGTGGCGATGTCGGCGAAGTCCGCGATCCCCAGATCGGCCGCGGCCTTGTTGACCGCCAGCGTGTACTTCGCGCCCTCGAGATTGGCGCGCACGGTGTCGACGGTGCCGGCCTCGCGATATGGCGCGATATCGCCCTCCATCGTCGGCATCCAGTTGCCGAGGAAGACGTCGATGTCGCCGTTCGCCATCGAGGTGTAGGTCACCGGCACCGACAGCACCTTCACCTCGGCCTCGTAGCCCAGCGCCTCGACCACCAGGCTGGTCGCGGCCGTGGTGGCGGTGATGTCAGTCCAGCCCACGTCGGAGAAGGTCACGGTCTCGCAATCCGCCGCCGCATGCGTCGCGGTGAGGAGCGCGATGGTGGCAGCACTCAGCATCGTCTTCATGGCCTACTCCCGGTCGTGAACCCATGCAGTTTTTTT
Organism: Pseudomonadota bacterium; assembly: GCA_039199465.1. Taxonomy (GTDB): domain Bacteria; phylum Pseudomonadota; class Alphaproteobacteria; order Rhodobacterales; family Rhodobacteraceae; genus Thermohalobaculum. The sequence continues at coordinate 3,885 of JBCCSW010000051.1, read as the reverse complement.
GTCGATTGACGAGTCAATTAAGAACCGCCTAGCGTCTGGCTGGCAAGCGGAAACCGGAACACGCGATGCCGAAAGTCGGGATGGAGCCTGTCCGTCGCGCCGCTCTGGTCGAGGCGACGATCGCCGAGATCGGCACACATGGCTCGCTGGACGTCACCGTCAGCCAGATCGCGCGGCGCGCCGGCGTATCCTCGGCGCTGGCGCATCACTATTTCGGCTCGAAGGAGCAGATCTTCCTGGCGGCGATGCGCCAGGTCCTCACCGTCTATGGCACCGAGGTGCGCGCCGCGCTCCGCCATGCCCGCACGCCCCGTGCGCGACTGGAGGCCGTGATCACCGCTGGTTTCAGCCCAGAGAATTTCCGGCACGAGGTCGTCGCTGCCTGGCTGAACTTCTACGTGCTGGCCTCGACCTCGACCGAGGCCCGGCGCCTGTTGTCGGTCTATCAGCGCCGCCTGCACGCCAATCTGGTGCACGACCTGCGCCCGCTTGTTGGGCCGCGGGCCGAGGGCGCGGCGGAGCGGATCGCGGGCCTGATCGACGGGCTCTATCTGCGCTGCGCGCTGGCCCGGCGCGGCATGGATGGGGAGGAGGCGGCCGCCCATGTCGCCGCGATGCTGGAACATGAGCTGGAGGCGGCCGCGTGAGCGGGCCGAACATCCTGATCCTGATGGTCGACCAGCTGAACGGGACGCTGTTCCCGGACGGCCCGGCCGACTGGCTGCAGGCGCCGAACCTGAAGCGCCTTGCCGACCGCTCGGTCCGTTTCGCGAACACCTACACCGCCTCGCCCCTTTGCGCCCCGGGACGGGCGTCGTTCATGTCCGGCCTGCTGCCCTCGCGCACGCGGGTCTATGACAACGCGGCCGAATTCGCCTCCGACATCCCGACCTATGCCCACCACCTGCGCCGCGCCGGTTGGCGGACATGCCTGTCGGGCAAGATGCACTTCGTCGGGCCCGATCAGTTGCACGGTTTCGAGCAGCGGCTGACCACCGACATCTATCCCGCCGATTTCGGATGGACCCCCGACTATCGCCGCCCCGATGAGCGGATTGACTGGTGGTATCACAACCTCGGTTCGGTGACCGGCGCGGGCGTCGCCGAGATCAGCAACCAGATGGAGTATGATGACGAGGTCGCCCATCACGCTCTGACCTGGCTGTACGACGCGGCGCGCGGGCATGACGCCCGGCCCTGGTGCCTGACGGTCAGCTTCACGCATCCCCACGACCCTTACGTGGCGCGGCGCCGCTTCTGGGGTCTCTATGACGACTGCGCGCATCTGGAGCCGACGGTGCCGGCCATGGCGTATGCAGACCACGACCCGCATGCGCGCCGGATCTTCGATGCAAACGACTGGCGTCGCTTCGAGATCGGCGAGGACGACGTCCGCCGCGCGCGCCGGGCCTATTTCGCCAATATCAGCTATCTGGACGAGAAGATCGGCACGCTGCTGGACGCGCTGGACGCGACGCGGCAGGAGGCCGTCATCCTGTTCGTCTCTGATCACGGCGACATGCTGGGCGAGCGCGGGCTCTGGTTCAAAATGAGCTTCTACGAGGGCTCATCGCGCGTGCCGCTGATGTTGAGCGCGCCGGGCATCGCGCCGCGCCGGGTCGACGAGCCGGTATCGACCATCGACGTCACGCCGACACTGGCCGAGATCGCGGGTATCGGGCTGGACGCCATCGCCCCCTGGTGCAGCGGGCTCAGCCTGCTGCCGGTGGCGCAGGGCACCCCGCGCAGTGCGCCGGTGTCGATGGAGTACGCGGCGGAGGGCTCGGCCGCGCCGCTTGTCGCGCTTCGGTGCGGGCGGTGGAAGTATGTGCGCTGCGCCCTCGATCCCGACCAGCTGTTCGACCTGCAGGACGATCCGCACGAACTGACCAATCTCGCGGCCGATCCTGCCCATGCCGCGACGCTGGCCGAGCTTTCGGCCGAGGCGGAGGCGTTGTGGGATCTGCCGGCCTTCGACGCCGCGGTGCGCGAGAGCCAGGCGCGCCGGCTGATCGTCTACGAGGCACTGCGCAACGGCGCCTATTTTCCCTGGGATCACCAGCCGCTGGCCCGCGCTTCCGAGCGGTACATGCGCAACCACATGGACCTGAACACCGTCGAGGAAGCCCAGCGCTTCCCCCGCGGCGAGTGAGCCCTGCGATGACCACCGACCCCATGAGCGCGCCCGGCATCGACCCGACCCCGGCAGCCAGCCATTTCGTGGATGGCGCGCCCGCGGAGGACACGGCCGGCGATCCCATCGACGTCCTCTACCCGGCGACCGGCGCGGTCATCGCCCGCGTGCATGCCGCGACACCCCAGGTCATCGAGCGCGCGATCGATACGGCGTCGCGGGCGCAGCGGGATTGGGCGGCGCTGGGCGGCGCGGCACGGGGTCGGGTACTGCGCCGCGCGGCCGACCTCCTGCGCCAGCGAAACCGGGCGCTGAGCGTTCTGGAGACCCTCGACACCGGCAAGCCGCTTTCCGAGACGCTGGTAGCAGACGCCGCCTCGGCCGCCGATGCGCTGGAGTATTTCGGCGGCATCGCGGCCAGTCTGGGCGGCGAGCACATCGACCTAGGCGGTGGCGATTTCGCCTATACTCGGCGCGAGCCGCTCGGCGTCTGCGCGGGTCTGGGCGCCTGGAACTATCCGATCCAGATCGCGGCATGGAAGTCCGCTCCGGCGCTCGCCTGCGGTAACGCCATGGTCTTCAAACCCTCCGAGACGACGCCGCTGACCGCGCTGAAACTGGCCGAGATCTATGTCGAGGCAGGCGCGCCGCCGGGCCTCTTCAACGTCGTGCAGGGCAAGGGTCCGGTCGGCGAGGCGCTGGCCACCGATCCGCGCATTGCCAAGGTCTCGCTCACCGGCTCGGCAGCGACGGGCAGGCGGGTCTACCAGGCGGCTGCGGCCGGCATGAAGCACGTCACCATGGAGCTTGGCGGCAAGTCGCCGCTGATCGTGTTCGACGATGCCAGCCTGGAGGATGCGGTCGGCGGCGCCATTGTCGGGAACTTCTACTCGACCGGGCAGATCTGCTCGAACGGTACCCGGGTCTTCGTGCAGCGCGGCATCAGGGACGTCTTCCTGGACCGCCTGGCTGCGCGGCTGGAACACGCCGTAATCGGCGATCCGCTGGACGAGGCGACGACCATTGGGCCGATGGTCAGCCAGCGCCAGCTCGAGATCGTGCTGGCCTATGTCGAGCGCGGACAGGCCGAGGGCGCGCGGCTGGTCGCGGGTGGCAGCCGGCTGAACGGGCCGGGCTTCTACCTGCAGCCGACCGTGTTTGCCGATGTCACCGACACCATGGCGATCGCGCGCGAAGAGATCTTCGGCCCCGTGATGGCGGTGCTGGATTTCGAGGACGAAGCCGAGGTGATCGCCCGTGCCAACGCCACCGACTACGGCCTGTCGGCCGGCGTGTTCACCGCTGACCTGGCGTGCGCGCATCGCGTGATCGGCCAGCTCGACGCCGGTACCTGCTGGATCAACGCCTACAACCTGACGCCGGTCGAAGTGCCGTTCGGCGGCATGAAAGCCTCGGGCCTCGGCCGCGAGAACGGGCGCGCGGCGATCGAACACTACAGCCAGCTCAAGACCGTCTATGTCGGCATGAACCCGGTCGAGGCGCCGTTCTGATGACCATGTGCGCCGACTACGTGATCGTGGGCGCGGGCTCCGCCGGTTGCGCAATCGCCTATCGCCTGGCCGAAGCCGGACGCTCGGTCGTCGTGATCGAGCATGGCGGCACGGATGCCGGGCCGCTGATCCAGATGCCGGCGGCGCTGTCCTATCCGATGAACAGGGCGCGCTACGACTGGGGCTACCGCTCCGAGCCCGAGCCGCATCTGGGCGGGCGGCGTCTCGCCTGCCCGCGCG
>JBCCSW010000050.1:0-15564 GCA_039199465.1 Pseudomonadota bacterium | reverse complement strand
CGCGCGACGGCGCGCCGTTCAGACAGGACGGGGCCTGGTCGATGCACGTCGTGGACACCGCTGATGCCGTTGCCATGGAGCGTCGCGACGGCGCCCTGCGCCTCAGCCTCGTCGTGCCGATGTTCAACGAGGAAGCGTCGGTCGACGCCTTTTTCGACGCTGCACTGCCCGTCATCCGCGAGGTGGCCGACAGCGGCGAGATCATCTGCATCGACGACGGCAGCGCCGATGCCACGGTGGCGAAGGTCCGGGCGCGCGCCGCAAGCGAGCCCGCGATCCGGCTTATCGAGTTCACCCGCAACTTCGGCAAGGAAGCGGCACTGACGGCGGGCTTCGACCACGCGACCGGCGATGCCGTCGTCTGCATCGACGCCGACCTTCAGCAGCCCCCCGCCACGATCCGCGATATGGTCGGGAAATGGCGCCAGGGCTGGGACATCGTCGGCGCCAAGCGCACCGATCGCGAGGCCGACAGCAAGCTTCGCGGCTTCTTCTCGCGCCATTTCTACCGGATGTTCAACCGCATCGGCTCGGTGCCGATCCCGGCCGAGACCAGCGATTTCCGCCTGTTCGACCGCGCCGTGGTCGAGGCGCTGACGACGCTGCCCGAGAGCGGGCGCTTCATGAAGGGCCTGTTCAGTTGGGTCGGCTTCCGCTCGACCTCGGTCGACTATGTCCATGGCGACCGGATGGCGGGGCAGAGCTCGTTCCGGCTGTGGAAGCTGTGGAACTTCGCGCTGGACGGCATCACGGCGTTCTCGACCCTGCCGCTCAGGGTGTGGAGCTATGTGGGCGTGCTCGTCGCCGCCTTCGCCTTCCTCTATGGCAGCTTCATCATCCTGCGCACGCTGATCTTCGGCGTGGACGTGCCCGGCTATCCGTCGCTGCTGGTGGTGGTCCTGTTCCTGGGGGGGATCCAGCTCATCTCGCTCGGCGTTCTGGGCGAGTATGTCGGCCGCATCATGGTCGAGACGAAACGCCGCCCGATCTATCTGGTACGCCGGCGCACCGGCTTCGATGCTGAGACCGGCGCAGCAGTCGACCGGGCGGCGGAGTAGGCAGCGGCGAAGGCGAGGCCGACCTGGGCCCGTCACTCCGGCAGCGCCAGCGGCGCCAACGCATCGAACAGGTCGCCGGGGCCGGGGTTCGAGGCCGGCGTCGCGCCGTCCAGCTGGTGCATGATGCCCCAGACGGCGTTTAGCGCGGTGTGGATCGCGCCCTCGACCCAGCCGGGCATGAAGCCGATATCGTCGCCCGATAGGTAGAGACCGCGCTCGACCGGCCTAAGGTCGCCCTGCATGAAGTGGCAGAACATGCGGCGGTTATAGCGGTAATGGCCGGGCAGAGCGCCCTTGAACGCGCCCAGGAAGCTCGGATCGCTCTCCCAGCTTACGGTGATGGGCTCGCCCACGATGTGGCCCGCGATGTCCAGGCCCGGATAGATCTTGGAGAGCGCGTCCAGCGCCAGCGATACCCGCCGCTCGACCGGCAAGGGCAGCATCTTCAGCGCGTCGGTCATCCAGCTATAGGTCAGGCAGATCACCGCCGGCCGGTCGGGGCCGTTGTCGATCAGATAGGTACCGCGCGTCAGCCGATCGGTCAGCGTCATCGACATGACGTTCTGCCCGGTCGCCGGGTCCACATCGCGCCAGAAGGGCCGGTCGACCATGACGAAGGTCTTCGAGGACTGCATGTAGCGCGTGCGATCCAGTGCCATCCACAGCTTGGCAGGGACCAGCGCCTCCTCGGTGTCGATGGCGGTGGTCAGGCACCAGGTGTGGCAGGTGACGAGGACGGCTTCGAACACCTCCGCCCGGCCCCAGCGATCGATGACGCGAATGCCGCCGGTCGCCGCGTCGCGGGCAAGCGCCGTGCAGGCCGGTCGTGGTGCGCCATCGTTCAGTCGGGCCAGCGAGGTGCCTGCGGGCCAATGCGCCATGGCATCGGGCTGCACAGACCACAGGCCGCGCGGTAGCTGTTCGACCCCGCCGACGATCAGGCGCTGGTCGTCGTCCTGCGCGGTCACGGCGACGCGCAGGATTTCAAGCATCGAGTTCGGGAAGTCGCTGTCCCAGCCGCCGGTGCCGAAGCCGACCTGACCGAAGATCTCGCGGTGGTGGAAGGCGAGCGGGCGGAAAGCCTCGGAGGTCGTGACGAAGTCGTAGAACGTCCGCTCGTCCCAGGCGCGCACCAGCGGATGCCAGAGTTCCTGAACCCGCGCGGCATCGCGTGCGGCGATGGCCGCCTGCATGTCCGAGAAGCGCGCCGCGTCCTCCAGCGCCCGGTCATAGGCGGCCTGTACGCGGCGATAATCCTCGGGCAGGTCGTCGATGCTGCGGGCATAGTGGCGCCGGCCCTCGAGCTCGATCACGGTCGAGCCGGCGGCCGCGCTCAGCGGGTTGGGGAAGGCGCGACTGTCGAGGCCTAGGCCGTCGGCATAGTGCCAGAAGCAGCGTGACGAGGGCGGAAAGCGCATCGCACCAAGCTCGGCGACGGTCTCGGGATGGGCCGAGAACGGCTCGGAGCGGAGCCGCCCGCCGATCCGATCGCTCTCATAGAACACAGGATGCAGGCCGAGGCGCATGAGCTCCAGCCCCGCGACCAACCCCGAGAGCCCGGCGCCGATGATGGCGACGCGCGTTCCCTGGCGACTGCCCGGGATGGTGCCGAGACCGTCGGGGTGGCGGATCCAGCGCTCGTAGTCGAAGGGGAAGTCCGGCCCGAAGGTCGAGAACGGCGCCACGGCGCCATCGGCGACCGTCATGCGCCGGCCCCGAGGGCCGAGGCGGTGGCGTAGAGGTCCGGCAGTCGATCGGCCAGATAGGGCGTGCGGCGCCGGGCGGCTGCGGTCGCCTCGGCGCTGATCTCGGCGACGATCAGTGCGGAGCCGGATGCGCCGGCGCGGGCCAGGTCCTCGCCATCGGCGCCGGCGATGACCGAGAGGCCGCAATAGGTCAGATCGCTCTCGCGGCCGACATAGTTGGCATAGGCGACGGGCGTCGTGTTCTCCTCGGCCCGGGCAGGGACCAGCCGCGTGCAGACGCTGGCGTAGGGCTCCATATTGGCGGTCGGGACGGCGATCAGATCGGCGCCGGCAAGGGTCAGGGCACGCGCCGTCTCGGGAAACTCGATATCGTAGCAGATCGCGATCCCGATCCGCGTGCCGTCCAGATCGACCGGCGCGATCAGGCCGCGGCCCGGTGCGAACTGCTCGCGGTCGAGCGTGCCGAAGAGATGCGTCTTGGCATAGTCGGCGATCAGCCCGCCCTCGCGGTCGTACAGCCGCGCGCTGTTCAGCACGCCATCGGGCGTCGCAACCGGCCCGCCCACGACCATCGCGATGCCCAGCTCATGGGCCAGCGCGCCGACCGCGGCCCAGTCGGCATCGGCCCGCGCCGCGGCCGCGGCCATGGCGTCGCGGCCGATCGCATATCCCGACAGGAACATCTCGGGCGTGACCAGCAGCCGTGCGCCTTGCTGCACGGCCGACCGGGCCGCGCGCGTCAGTACATCCAGCGCGCCCTTCGATGTACCCGAGAGAGGATGGGATTGCAGGACTGCGACGATCATTGCCAAACGGTCACCACGACCCCCTGCCATGCTGTGCGATAGAGGCGTCGCAGCGGACGCCGGGCCGTGCTAACACGGTCGGGGGGAGATGAGCGAGCGCACCGGGCCAAGGATGGCGATCGGTTGCGCATCGGGATCGAGGGTCGAGCGGATGATCGAGATTGCCTATCTGGCGGTGCTGTCGATCCCCATCCTGGTCCTGATCGCCTTCGCGCGGTTTGGCGTGCAGATGGGCATCGCGGTTTCCATGATCTGCGCGATTATGTTCCTGCCGCTGCGCCCGGCCTTCGATCCACCGCTGTTGCCCAAGATGGACCGCGAGACGCTGACGCTGATCTGCGTCGCGCTGCTCGCCTTCTTCATGGAGAAGCGCACCATACGGCGCGACGACGCCGACGGCGTGGCGCCGCGCTGGATCCCGCGATCGACCCTGGTGCGCCTGCTGATCGCCTGCGCGCTGCTTTTCCCGCTTGGCAGTTGGCTGACCAATCGCGACCCGCTGCCAGCCCCCTATTTCGACCCGGGCATGAGCTTCGTCGACTACGGCTCGATGACCTACCAGTCGGCCTTCGTGCTGCTGGCGGTGCTGGTCGGCCGGCGCTTCCTGTCCGATCCGGCCGGCACGCGGGCGATCCTGGTCGCCATCGCCGTCGCGGGCGTGCCCTACGCCGCGCTCAACGCCCTCGAGTGGCGTCTGTCGCCGTTTTTGTCGAATGCGATCTACGGCTATGACGCGATCCTGTGGTGGATGATCGATCGTTGGGGTGCGTACCGGCCGCAGCTTTTCCAGCCGGTCGGGCTGCAAAACGCCTCGCTGATGCTGGCCTCGCTGATGGCGGCGCTTGTGCTGCTGCGCGATGCGGGCCGACAGAAGCGCACGCTCTGGCTCTCGGTCGCGGCGTGCTGTTTCGTCGGCTGGATCTTCGCCTGGAGCTTTGGCGCCTGGGCGATCGGCCTGGCCTTCGGCCCGCTGCTGATGCTGGCGGCGCGTCGGCTGCAGGCGCTCTTCATCGGCCTGCTTGCCGTCGCCTTCACGGCCTATCCGGTGCTCACGGTGCTGGAGCTGATACCGACGGATGCCATCGTGAGCTTCTTCTCGATGTTCAGCGAGAGCCGGGCGCATTCGCTGGAGTTTCGCTTCGATCAGGAGAAGCTGATCCTGGACCGCGTGCAGGACCGTTTGCTGTTTGGCTACGGCATCGGCGACCGGCCCTTCGTGCTGAACCCGAGGGGCCGGTCGATCGCGATCACCGACAGCTTTTTCATCCTGATCACGATGAAGTTCGGGATCGCGGGCCTGCTCGGGAAGTACTTTCTGGTGGTGGCACCGCTGATGCTGCTGGCCTTCTACCGCAAGCGCATCAAACCCGACCTGCTGACCCTGGGCCTTGCGATGATGATCGGCGCGTCGTTGGTCGATGGCCTGGTCAATGCGACGCTGGTTTCGGTTCGGTGGCTGATGGTCGGCGCGTTGATCGGGCGGATCGAGTACGAGCTGGCCCGCGCGAAGACCAGTGCCCCCGAAACCGACCCCGGAAGCGCGCTCAAGCAGGCCATGGATCGGTCGTTCGCGGGCGCCCGTGCCGGGGCAGGTCGTGGGGCGATCAGTGCGGCACCTTCTGGGGCCGAGCCGGTCATCGCGGCGCCGAAGCCGTCGCTGATCCCGCCGCGGGGCGGTCGGCCCTTCATGGCCCGGGCGACGGATCGCGCGGCGCCGTCACTCAACCGCCGGCAGCCGTGACGCCGCTGAAGGCCAGCGCCATGAAGGCGAGCACGCCCCGAACCGTCACGCCCATCAGGACCGGCGTTCGCGCCCGCTCCAGCAGGGCCGCCTGCGATAACGCGAAGACGAGATGCCCCAGCAGGCGGGCGAACAGTGTCGCGGCGATCAGCCCCTCCAGTCCGAAGGGCGGGTAGAGCAGCGGCACGCCGGCCAGCAGCACGACGGTCGTCATCAGATTGATCGAGGCCAGCAGCCGGCTTCGGCCGGCCGCAATGATGCTCGCCTCGGCAATCAGGTCGACGCGCCAGAGCATCACGCCAGCGAGCGCCGCGATCATCGGCCCGGTGGCGTGGAAAGCGTCGCGATAGAGCACCTCGATCACCGGCGGCGCGACCAGGAACGCGCTGACGAAGGCGACAAGGCACGCCCCCAGCATAAGCGGCTGCAGCTTGCCGACGACCCGTTTCTGCGTCTCCAGGCTCTCGCGGTGGGCCTCGGCGATCAGGCCGCGGACGGTCGGCTGCGCCATCTGCAGCAGGTTGGCGCCCGCCTCTAGCCAGATCCGGGCGATGGCGAAGATCGCGAAGGTCTCGATGTCGAGGATCGCCGAGGTGATCAGCCGGTCGCCCTCGCGGCTCACGAAGTTGAAGAACGAGGCGCCGATGATCCAACGCCCGAAACCCCAGAACTCACTCAGCGCCTCGCGCTCGACGGCAAAACGCATGCCCGGACCCGGCAGCCGGTGGGACAGGGTGACCATGACGGCCGTGGACACGAACGAGGCGGTCAACAGAGCCCATGCCTCTTCAGTCAGCCAGACGACCACCATCATCGAAACGAGGCCCAGGATGCTGCCCGCGATGTTGATCAGCACCATCTGCCGCAGCTCGACCAAGCGCGCGCCGAGGAAATAGACGGGTGAGACCAGCCCGCCGAGGACCGGCTGCAGCGCGGCGAGTGTCAGGATGAAGACGAGGTCGGGATGGCCGTAGACCGTGCCGCTGAAATCGCTATAGCCCTGCGCGATAGCCAGCCCGCCCGCGACGCCAAGCACGATCAGCCCCAGCACCACGCCACGCAGCGCGCGCACGACGAAGGCGGTGTGCAGGAAACTGGTTTGATCGCCACGCTGGTGACGGACGATGGACTCCTCGATCCCCGCATCGCTGATCATGTTGAGGCCGCCGAGCAGCATGAAGACCACCGCCGACAGGCTAAACGCCTCGGGCATCAGGATGCTGGTGGTGAAGAGATTGGCGGCGAGGCGCGAGATCACGTTGGTGCCGACGCGCAGGCCGGACCAGCTCATCGAACGGCTGCCCCGGCTGGCACGGGACGACGGGTTCGAGAGGGCTGCCCGGGTCTCGGCCACGCGGGCGCGGAGCTGGTCGGGTAGCGCCGCGAGGCGGTCTTTCGGGGTCATGCGGGCCACGTCGGCGCTCTGCCACTGCGGCCCGTCCATGGCAAGCGCCTAGGGCCGGGCCGCAGGTAGGCCAGTACCGAACGCACTTCTGGGACCGGTGCCGCCCCGGCCTCAGCCCGCGGGCGACACGGCGCTCTGGCGCGGCACGTAGCGGTGGATCCGCGGCATCAGACGCTCGAGCATAGCGCTCAGCCGCGCCTCGGCTTCTGCCACGCCGTTCGGGCCATGCACCCGCGTCGTCAGCCGCACGAGGGCGCCGTCCGAGCGGCCCAGCACCACGGCATCGCGGAGCAGGTTGAACTTGGCGGTCAGGTCATGCGCCGTGCGGCCGCCATACTGCTCGAACCAGTAATAGACGAGGTGCTGCTCGTGGCCCTTTTCGATCAGGGCGCGGTTGACCGGCAGCGGCTCGTCGATACCGGCTGCGGCCGAGACATCGGGCTTGGTCAGATCGGCGATCTCGAAACCGCCGGCGGGCAGGCAGACCTCGGGCGAGTGGATGCCGCCCTTGGTCTGGTCGGCATACCAGGCGACGAACAGCTCGACCGGCATGGCAGACTGGTCGCTGCGATCGGTGCCGACGGGCAGGTAGTAGGCGCTGACATAGTCGTCGGCGCCCAGCCCCTCCTCGACAAGCGGGCTCAGCGTTCCGCGAGAGACCATCTCCCAACCGCCCATCACGGTCGGGATGGCCGCCAGCGGCTCTCGCTTGATCTCGACCGCGGCGCGCTGCGGCAGCGCCAGCCAGACCACCGCCGTCAGCGCCATCAGCGCGGTGCCTGTCAGCATCACCGGCGAGGCGCGGAAGTTCCGCACGCGCGCGATCTGCGGGCCAAGGCCGGTGGTGTCGAGGTCCAGCGCGACCGAGAGCGGCATTTCAGTGCGCTGCAGCATCAGCATGAGCTTGGCCAGGCCGAACAGCATCAGGATGCAGGCGATGAAGATGACCCAGCCTTCCATGAAGTGGCTGAAGCCCATCGCGTGCTCCAGGCCGAAATGGTTCACCATCACGCCGACCATGCCGATGCGCACCGAGTTCATGAAAACGGCGAGCGGCGCGGCTGCCAGCAGAAGCACGATCTTGTGCCAGACCGGCCCGCGATAGAGCGTCGCGAAGATGTACGAGAAGCTCATGATCGGGACCAGGTAGCGCAGCCCCGAGCAGGCATCGGCCACGTGCAACTGCGTGACGCCGAGATCGATGATATTGCCGTCCAGAAACACCGGCACATTGGCGAGCTTGACCAGCCAGACGCCAAACTCCGCCGCGACCGAGCGGAGCCAGATCGACACCTTCCAATACAGCAAGCCCGGCAGCGGCAGCATGAAGACCAGGTGCAGCACCGACGACCAGAAGTTCTTGCCTGTGCGCCAGCCGAAGCTCATCAGCAGGATCGCCGCGACCCAGACGATGATGCTGTAGGTCACGATATCGGGTATCTGGGCGAGCTTGCCGAGCAGGCCGAGCGCGACAGCCAGCAGCAGCACGGCAAGACCTGGCAGCCGGTCGCGGGTCGAGACCTCTCGCACCTCGATCGTCTTCAGCTGGCGCAGGAACAACACGCCCGACAACACCGGAATCAGGGGGCCATGGCTGTATTCCGCCAGTTGCCAGGCCTCGACGAGTTGCTCGAACCCCTCCCAAAACACCGTTACGGCGAGGATGCAGTTCAACAACAGCAGGAGCGGGCCGGGGCCCAGCTCTCCCAGCGATAGCGTCAGGCGGCGCGCGCCACCCGTGTCCGTCGTGCTCGTCATGTCCCACTCGCCCATGAAAATGTCGCATGCGCCGAATTTCGCACGTGCAACATTTTTGATCCCCCGCCACAACATACCGGCGCGCTGTGTATGCAGCAAGAAAACGGCATGAGTTGGTGCGTTCGTTCACGGAATCGTTGGTGTTGGGCCGTGCCAGGCGTAGCCGCGACTCGTGAGTGTCAGCTGCACATCACCAACAGGAGCCTGACATGCGCATTTTGGCGACCGGTGGCGCGGGCTATGTCGGCAGCCACTGCCTGAGGCGGTTCCGGGCCGCCGGCCATGAGGTCGTGGCCCTCGACGATCTGAGCGAGGGAAACAGCGACGCGCTCGGCGGGGCGCCGCTGGTGCGCGCCGACTTGCAGGACCGCGCCGCCTTGGTCGAGGCGATGACCGCCCACCGGATTGACGCGGTGGCGCATTTCGGCGCGCTGATCTCGGTGCCGGCATCGATCTCGGACCCCCAGGCCTATTGGGCGGTCAATGGCGAGGGAACGCGCTGCCTGCTCGATGCGATGGTCGAGACGGGGGTGAAGCGCCTCGTCGTGTCCTCGACCGCCGCGGTCTATGACCACCATGCGCCGATGCCGCTGTCCGAAGCCTCGGCCCTGGGGCCGGCGACGCCCTATGGCAGCTCGAAGCTCGCGATGGAGTACATGGTCCGCGACTATGCGGCGGCTTACGGGCTGTCGGCCGCGTGCCTGCGCTACTTCAACGCCGCCGGCGCCACGCCGGACGGCGGCTATGGCGAGGCGCGGCGCATCGAAAGCCATGTCGTGCCGTTGTTGATGGAGTTCGCGCTCGGCAAGCGGCCCAGTTTCAAGGTTTTCGGTACGGACTGGGCGACGCGCGATGGGTCATGCATCCGCGATTTCGTGCATCTCGACGATCTGTCGGATGCGCATCTGATGGCGCTGGATGCCGGGCAGCCGGGACGGACCGCGGTCTATAACCTTGGCACGGGCAACGGCACGAGCGTGTTGGAGCTGATCGCGGCGGCGCGGCAGGTCACCGGGCTCAACCTGGACGTCGAACACGCGCCGCGTCGGCCTGGCGACCCAGCGACGCTGGTCGCGGATGCGACGGCGATCCGGCGCGACCTGGGATGGACGCCGAAGCGGTCCTCGATCCAGGAGATCCTGGCCGATGCCTGGGCGTGGCACAAAAGCCATCCCGACGGCTACGGCACCTGGACCTGATCCAAAGCGGTCAGCCGGCGCGACGGTACTCGATCAGGCCGGCTGTGCCACCGCGGAGGTTGCGGCGCAGAAGGCGCGCCATCCCGATGACCTGTGCCGGCTTTGCCACCATGGTGAACCAGGCGAATGCCAGGGCGATACGCCAGCCGTCGCCGCGCCGCAGCCGCTGCTGCATCAGGCGCACCATCTGGAGCGCGGCTAGCGCCACTGCCAGGCTTGCGACGGCGAACGAGGCAGAGGCGAGCGACAGCAGACCCGCGAATGCCGCGACGATCCCGCCAAGACCGCCGGCGAGTGCCGTGAGCGGCATGGCGAGGCCCCAGATCAGCGTGCTTCGGACGCGGGCGCGGTTGTAACGCTCGGGACCGCCGCCATGCATCAGCGCACCCTCAAGCGCCGCCCATCCGGCCCGGATGCTACGCATCCAGAATTGGCCGAAGCGCGCCATCGCGGCATCGTGCAGCGCCATGGGGTGGTCGAGGCGCCAGATCGCCCAACCGGCGCGGGCGAGGCGGAGGCAGAGCTCGGGCTCTTCCCCCGCGATCATGGTCTCGTTGAAGCCGCCGGCCTCGGCGAGTGCGTGGCGGCGCATCATCGCGATGCCACCGGTGGCGTCGCTGGCGCCGGGCTCGGCCTGCCATTCGATGGCGCAGAGACGATTATAGACCGTCGCCTCCGGAAAGCGCTCGGTGAGCCGGCCCGCCACCGCCGCCACGTCGGACCGGTCGTCAAGGAAGTCTGCAGCCGTCTCGATCCAGCCCAGCTCGACGATGCAGTCGCCGTCGACGAACTGAACGTAAGGCGCCGCGTCTGCGCCGATCCGTGCGAGCCCCGCGTTCCGGGCTCTGGCCGCGGTGAAGGGCTTGTTCATGTCGAGGGCAACCACCTCGGCCCCGCGGGCCGCTGCCGCCGCCACGCTGTCGTCGCTGGAGCCTGAATCGACATAGACCAGGGGAGCGCAGCGTCCCGACAGGGACTCGAGGCAGGCGATCAGTCGCACGCCCTCGTTGCGGCCTATCACCACGGCTGCGGCCCGGGTCGCGCCCTGGGCCGTCCCCCCGGCCAGATCGTCGGCCGGGGCGTCGCCGTCGCTCACGGCGTCGCCTTGAACCGCAGCCCGGTTGCGAAGGCCGTCTTCGGCAAGAGCAGCAGGCAGTCGACATAGCGCGGGCCGAGACGCCGCGGCTCCTGCACAACGCGCCAGGCCCATTCGACGCCGAGCCGGCGCACCCAGCGGGGCGCGCGGGTCTGCCCGCCGGCGATGAAGTCGATGCCGGCGCCGACCGAGACAAAGCCGATCTGCGGATAGCGCTCGCTCGCCCGCGCGGCGATGCGCTCCTGGCAGGGCGCCCCGAAGGCGAGGAAGATGAGCTCTGCGCCGGCGATCACCGCATCGTCGACCGCCGCCATCGCGGCGTCGCTGTCGGGGTGCAGGCCGAAGGGCGGCGAGATCCGGGCTGCGATGGTCAGGCCCGGGTGACGGGCCTGCAGCTGGTCGGACGCGCGTCGCAGGTTCTGCTCGGTCGTGCCGATCATCGCGATGGGATGCCCGCCCCTCGCGGCATGCTCGACCAGCGGCTCGACCAGATCCGCGCCGGTGACCAAGCCGACGGCGCCGCGGGCCAGCCGAGACAGCCAGGTGATCGGGCGTCCATCGGCAGTCACGTGGGTGTGCCGGGCATAGCTCTCCCGAAACGCCGGATCGCGGCCGAGCTTCACCAAATGGTCGAAATTCAGCGTGGCGACGGTAAAGCCGATCCCCCGAGACAGGCGATCCGCAAGATCGGCCAGAAGCGAGTGCTGATCCGTCTCGGTCACATCGACAGACACGCTGCCCGTGGTGATCGTGACCACCGTCGGCCGGCGCGGCGCGGGTGCGGACACCACGAAGGCGTCCGGCGTCGCAGGGCAGGGAAGGGCCATCACGCGCTCGCCCCCGCCGTATTCTGGCGCCACAGATGCGCGCGCTCGGCTTCGATCGCCTCGACCGCGCGGCGCTTGCCGACGAGAAGCGCGCGGCGCTGGAAACGGCGGATGAAGGCCCGCAGCGGCGCGTCCGGATGGCGGGGCGCACCCGTCACTGCGGCGCCCAGATAGCCGGCCAGCATCGCCAGCCCGCCCGTCACATACGGCCGCTCCGTCATGCGGAACAGGCAGGTCGCGAGGTAGAACAGCGGGTCGCTGCCCATGTACCACTGGCCGCGGCCATGCCGGCGCCGGCCTTCATGGATGCCCGACTGGCTGGAGCCCATCGGGCGGAGATGCTCGAAACGAAGTTCCGGCTCGTCCCAGCTGCGCGGCGCCCAGCCCTTCATGCGGGCGGTATGGCAGTCGATCGCGTCCCACATCACCGCGCGGACGATGCCGCCGATGTCGCGAAAGCAGTCGACCCGCCAGAGCTTGGTCATGCCGACCGACATCTCGTCGCCGCGGCGCTCCGAGACCAGCCGACCGGCCGCATCGCGCGCATAGGGCTTGCCCGACACCGCGCCGTGTCGGGGTGTCTCGCTCAGCCGGGTGCAGAGGATCTCGAAATACCGGGGCGGCAGATCGAGGTCGAGGTCGAGCTTCGCGATCTGCTCGACCGCGTCCAGATCGACATGGTCGAGACCGTCATAGAACGCCTCCACCACGCCGGGGCCCACGGCGCGATGGCCGCGATCGCGGCGGGTCACGACGGTGATCCACGGCACGCGCGACGCGTAGTCCGCAAGGATCGACGGCGTCTCGTCGGTCGAGCCGTCGTCGACGATTACCCATCGCTGGGGTTTGTGAGTCTGCGCCAACATGCTGTCGAGCGTGCGCCCAATTAGTTTACATTCATTTCTGCAAGGTGAAATGACTGCATAGCTTCCCGGCGGAATTACGGCCGAGCTGCCATGGCCGCCGTCGGCGTTGCCGATTGCGCCTTTCGTGCCCATCAGGCGATGTATCCCTCACGCCGGTCGAGACCGGCCCCCGGGCCGCCTATAGCACCGTTCGAATCGGCGCCAAACCCCGGCTGGCGGTAAGCGCGGACGCCACGGCCAAACCGGTCGCGGCTGCAACAGGGTCGATGACGGGACGGCCGAGCCGCGCCTCTAGCGCCGCCGCGTGATGGCCCATCCCGGCGCAGCCCAGGATGAGTGCCTCGGCGCCGCGCGCGATCAGCGTTTGGCCTGCGGCCTCGAGGCGCGGCAGGGCGGCGCCGTCGACGCTGTCGGCGACGTGCAGGTCGACCGCGACCTCGCCCGCGATCCGCGAGGCGATCCCAAGTCGGCGCCAGATCCGGTAGTGCCGGGCGATCGCGCTTTCCGAGAGCGCGATGACGCCGGCACTCTCGACCCGGGCGAGAGCGGTCATCACCGAGGCCTCGCCGATGCCCCATACGGGATAAGGCGCGGCCTCGCGGCAGCCCGGCACGCCCGGGTCCGAGAAGCAGGCGACGATCAGGCCGTCGAGGTCCTGCCGCTCGGCGGCGAGGCGCGACAGCATCGGCGCCACGAGATCGGCATCGCGCTGGCTTTCGATGCCGAAGGGGGCGTCGGGCAGGTCGATCACCTCGATCGCATCGGGGCTGGCGGGGCGGAACGCCTCGGCCGTCGCATCGATCGCGCTGGTCACAGCCGGGTTGGCATTTGGATTGACGATCAGGATTGCCATGGCGCGTCGCCTCGAGCTCGGGTATCGCGAAACGGCGCCCGGCGCCGTCCTATCCAGACAGGGCTAGCAGGGCGGGCGCGCCGGATAAACGTGCCGTGTCGCTTGGGGGGCGGCAGGCATGGTGAGGCAAGGCGTGCGCCGGGGACGGTGCTCGACAGGCGGAGCAGCGGCGGGGGCCATGGCCGGGCGGGTTGCGATCATCACGGTGAACCACGGGACGGCCCGGGCGCTGCTGCAGCGCCTGCAGCGGTATGTGCAGCACCTCGACGGTATCGAGGCGCGCGTGATCCTGGTCGACAACGCCTCGCCCGGCGACGATGGCGAGGTGCTGCGCTCGGGCGTCGCCGCCCTACAGCCGCTGCCGGTGCCGGTCGAGGTGATCCTGTCGCCGGTCAATGGTGGCTTCGCGGCTGGAAACAACGTCGCCTTCGCCCGGCTGCGCCGCGAGGCCTCGCCGCCCGATGCGGTTGTCTTGTTGAACCCGGATGCCGAACCCGAGCCCGGCGCCATCCAAGCGTTGTTCGAGGGCTTAGTGGCCGCGCCCCGCTCGGGGTTTGCCGGGCCCGTTCTGATCAATGACGACGGGTCGACATGGAGCGGGGCGTTCAACTTCCCGTCCTGGCAGATCGAGATCCTGCGCCCCCTGGGTATCGGCATCGTCGACCGCTTCAGCCCGCTTCTGGCTGCGACCGATGCTGGACCGGCGCGCGTCGACTGGCTGAGCGGGGCTAGCCTGATGATCCGCTGGACGGCGATCCAGGCGCTGGGCGATCTCGACGAGGGCTATTTCCTCTATCACGAGGAGGTCGACTATCAGCGTGAGGGCGCGCGGCAGGGATGGGAGGCCTGGCACATCCCCGCAGCGCGCGTGCGCCACGCGGCCGGCGAGACGACCGGCGTCGTCGACGGCCAGATACGCCGCGGACGCACGCCTGCCTATCTGTTCGAGAGCTGGGTGCGCTACTCGGTCAAACAGCGCGGCGCGGCGGCGACGCGGATCGTCGCGACGCTGCGCCTGGTGACGATCATGCTCGGCCAGCTAAAGCTGATCCTGCAGGGGCGCGGCATATCGCTTCCCCAGCGCTATCTGCGCGACTACCTCGCGCAGGTAGTGCTCCGCCGCCTAAGCCCACCACCCAGCTCGGAGAGAGCGGGCAAGACGGCCCAAGCGATGGTCGCGACGTCCGGTCCCTAGCCGCCAGTCGACCCTATCGTAAGCCTGGAGAGCCCCTGAGCCGCGCAACCCAGAGCCTTAGCCTTCAACGAACGCTTGATGTGGTGCCCGGGGGCGGATTCGAACCACCGACACCGCGATTTTCAGTCGCGTGCTCTACCAACTGAGCTACCCGGGCATGGGGCGTGGGCATAGGCCAACACGGTCCGGCTTGTCCAGAGGGAGTGGCTGCAGCCGAGCGCCTTGTCGGAAGCCTTTCCTCGGGGGTCTAGGCAGGCTGCGCCTGTCGCCGCCACGGCGCGTCCATGGACAGCAACACCCGCGCCCAGGTGCCGGCATAAGAGCCGAGGAAGCCCCAGAAAAGCCACCAGACGCCGTGCGCCGAGCCCGACACCAATCCGCCGAGATAGGCTCCTATGTTGCAGCCATAGGCCAGGCGCGCGCCGTAGCCCATCATCAGCCCGCCGACCGCTGCGATCGCAAGGCTGCGGATTGGTACGTTCCACTGCGGCTGGAAACGACCGGCGAGGCCCGCTGCAGCGAAGGCGCCGAGGACGATCCCCAGGTTCATGACCGAGGTGCGATCCGCGAAGATCCCGGCCTCCAGCTGGGTCGCGCGCCAGCCCTGCCAGTAGGGCCAGGTGGCCACGTCGCTGCCGAGCGCATCCAGCGTCACCGCGCCCCAAAGCGCGAAGCCCGCGGTGATCCCCCAGGGTCGCTGAAACAGCATCAGGCAGCCGATCGAGACGATGGCCAGCGCGATTGCGCCCGCCGCGAGCGACCACGGCCCCGTCAGCAGGGCGGCCGTCGCCCGAAGCGGCTCGATCTGACCGTGCGCCCGGCGCTCGATGATGACGCTCGTCAGCCAGACCGCGCCGACCGCCAGCGCGAGCAGAAACAGGGCGCCCGGTACACCAAGGCTGGCGATGGCCGAGGTGCCCGGCAGTGTCGGGAGGCAAACTCAGCCAGTTTAGCCTGGGCGAATACCGCTTTGATTTTGGCCCGAGCCTATTCACGATGCCGCAGTACGTTGACGAGCTTTTTCGGTTAGCCGGCGAAGAACCCACCACCCACT